>JAQVBK010000007.1 GCA_028690365.1 Candidatus Cloacimonadota bacterium | reverse complement strand
GTTGCATCATGGTTTATCGCTCAATTAGGCGGTACTTGGAGTGGTGATGCTTGCGGTGGTGGTTTCTATTGGCGTGTGCCTTATACTTCTTCTTGTCGTGTTCGGAATATCGGCGGTCGCTTGGTGTATGTACCTGCTACTATTGCATAAAATTAATTTTAAATATTAAATATATGGGCAATTCAAGGTGTTGATACCAATTTGAAGTAGAACAAAAGAAAAAACCATTTTTAGTTAATCACTCAATTAGGCAGTAATTGGAATAATGGTACTAACAGTGGTAGTTTCAATTGGAATGTGAATAATACTTCTTCTAATCGTAATCGGAATATCAGCAGTCACTTAGTAAATGCATAAAGATCCATGTGAACCTTGATTGCCCTGCCCCTTGGCAAAACATAAAAGAATTTTAGACTGTATTGGTAAATTTGAAAGTTGCTTTCAAAGTTGAAGATTCGGTTTGATAATGCATACAAAAGACAAAGGAACGTGGCAGATGAAAAGATACGGTAACTTATATGAAAAGATTTATAGTATGGATAATCTTAGATCTGCACATAAAAATGCAAAGAAGGGAAAAGGATGGTATACAGAAGTCAAGATGATTGATTCAAATGAAGATTATTATCTTGGAATACTTCAAGAAATGTTGATAAATAAAACATACCAAACTTCACCATACGAAACTTTTATTAAGAAAGATAGTGGGAAGGAAAGAGAAATATTCAAACTTCCCTGATAGAATTTGTCAGTGGGCAATTTTACAGGTTATTGAACCATATCTTTTAAATAACCTTACAAATGACACCTATTCAGCTATACCGGGAAAAGGTATCCATCTTGTATATGGTAGATTACAACATGCAATTCAGAATGATGTTCCAGGCACACAATATTGCTTGAAAATAGATGCAAAGAAATACTATCCTTCCATTGATCATAACATCTTGAAAGGTAAGTACAGAAGAATGTTCAAAGATAGCGAACTTCTTTGGTTATTGGATGAAATAATTGATTCAACACCAGGTGAAAAAGGAATCCCTATTGGAAATTATCTTTCACAGTATAGTGGTAATTATTACCTTTCAGAATTTGATCATTGGGCAAAAGAAATTAAACTTTTGAAATATTATTACAGATACATGGATGACATTGTTGTTTTTCATGAATCGAAAGAATATCTTCATGAACTTAGGAAGGAATTTGATCAATATTTTAGAATTAAATTAAAGCTTGTAATGAAAGGTAACTGGCAAGTGTTTCCAACATTTGTTCGTGGTGTTGATTTTGTAGGGTACAGATCCTTCATGAATTATTCACTTCTTAGAAAAACCACATGTAAGCAGTTCAAAAAGAAAATGACTGCGATCAATGTCAAGCGGTTGAACCATGAAGAAATGACATATTCAGAATGGTGTTCGGTAAACTCATACAAAGGATGGTTGATCCATTGTGATAGTTATAGATTAAGTCAAAAGTATATGAAACCTATTGAACAATATTCAGTAGATTATTATATAAACAATATAAAAAGAAAGGTTGCGTGAGTACATGAAAAATTATGGAAAACAAAGAAGTACAGTTTCACCTGATCCAATGGTTGTTGATGATTTTAGTGTGTGGATCCATTCTGACATTGTACCAGTTGAAGAAGCTGTTGGTGAAGAAACTTTCATTGGTTTTGAATTCAGCATGGTTCAATATGACAAAGATGAATATATAAAAGAAATGTCAGAAAAGAACCAAACAATGGAAGCACAGTTGAGTGACACACAGCTTGCTTTAGTAGAAATCTATGAAGGGATGGTGTAAGAAATGGCAAAGATCTATGCTGATCTAATTAGAAAGGGTTTGAAGACCATTGATGAAGTTCCTGAAAGGATCAGGGCAGAAGTCCAGTCAATATTGGACAGTGATTCAATTGCTTAAATTAATATTATTCTTGTACAGAAAGGAAGTGAAAGATATGGCAGTTATTTATGCAACTTTAATTGTAAAAGGAAAAAAGACCTTTGCAGAAGTTCCTGAAAAAATCAAGGATCAAGTTAGAGAAGTTTTGATTGACCTTGATTGTGAATACTTAATTCTTGAATAGAAATTAATCAAGACACACGAATATACCAATATATTATGTGAACCCCCTATATGACAGTTATATGACTTGTCAGATAGGGGTTTTCTATATTATTCATACACAAGGGGGGATCAATTTGAATGACAATTGAATTAGCACTATTGCTATCAGGAATATCACTTGCATTTGGTATCTATTCAGGTATATCAAATCTGAAAAGAAATCAGAAAGCAGATGATAAAAATGAAGCTTCACAATTAACAACTGTTATTGTCAAGCTTGAAAACATTGGAAATGGAATCACTGAAATCAAAGGTGAAATGTCTAATGTTAAAAATGACATTAAAGAAAGTAGGGAAAGGATCATCAAGGTGGAAGAATCTGCAAAACAGGCACACAAAAGAATGGATACTTGTGAAAAGTATTGCAAAAGGTTTGGTGATGCTAATGAAGAATAAATTTTCAAAATTTGTTGTGGCAGCAGTAGTGGTATTGAATTCAGTGTTCACTGCTGCTGTTTTGTATGTATTCTTGAAAACTGAAAGTGAACCTACCGCATTGGTTGCAGCATGGTTTTCTTTCACAACAGGTGAACTTTGGATGCTTTCAAGTATTAAGAAATCCAAAGTCAAAAAAGGGAAGGATGAAAATAATGAATAAAATAGATTGGAAAAGCAAATTAACATCAAGAAAATTTTGGGCAGCATTGATTGGTTTCATCACTGCAATAATGATTGTGTTCAATGTTGATAATCTTACAATTGAACAAGTGACTGGTGTAGTATCTGCATGTTCGGTACTGATTGCTTACATTATAGGTGAAGGGTTGGTTGATAGTTCAAGGGCAAGTTCAACCAGTTCTACAAGTTCAACAGATACCAGTGAACAAAGTTCAACAAATGTAATTGGATTTTCTGCACCAAGTACAGATGAAAGTGAAGGTGATGAATAATGAATTTAATTAAACAGTTCATGACCAAAAGTGATTGCTACAAGCAGGGGAAGACCATCAAGGTTGAAAAATTAGTTCTTCATTCTACTGGGACACCACAACCTGATGCTGATGCATATATCAAAAATGAAAATAAAGCAGATGCAAATGCTGCTGTTCATGCGTTCATTGAAACAGATCGGATCATTCAAACATTACCCTGGACAATGCGTGGTTGGCATGTAGGAAGTGGATCAAAAGGATCCTATAATAACAATGCTATTGGTGTTGAAATATGTGAACCAAGTGGATTCAAATATTCAGGTGGTGCAACCATGGTTGGCTATAATGTGGCAGCACAAGCATCCTATTTCAATAAGGTGTATGATAATGCAGTTGAATTGTTTACTTATCTTTGTAAGGAATTTAATCTAACTGAAAAGGATATCGTTTGTCATAGTGAAGTGCATACACTTGGGTATGGATCAGGTCATGCAGATGTAATGCATTGGTTCCCAAAGCATGGAAAGTCAATGGATACTTTCAGAAGTGATGTTGCAAAGAAGTTGAAAACACCAGTCAAGAGTGGTACACTATACAGAGTTCAGACAGGTGCTTTTTCTGTCAAAGGAAATGCAGATGCATTATTAAAAAAGATTAAAGCAGCAGGGTTTGATGCCTATGTCACCAAGGTTGGAAAGTTATACAAAGTTCAGGTTGGTGCATTCGGTGTCAAAACAAATGCTGATGTTATGCTTAAAAAATTAGAATCAAAGGGTTTCGATTCGTTCATTACAACTGATTAAAGTTCAAAGGATTGATCTTAAACGATACCAAAGGAAATATACAAGTAATACACAAATGACCTTCAAACACCATTATATAAAGCAACCACAGTTCTCAAAGAGATAATTTCAGACAAAATGAAAATCCCCCAAACCTTTATGGTTGGGGGATTTGTTCATTCTGAAAGACACACGAAAACCTATGAAAATTTAGGTGTAATACACAAGTAATAAACAAGTAATACACAGTATATTTAGATCAAATCAATTGCTCCTACTAACTTACTAATAGGGAAATGTGTATATACTTTTTCATTTAATGACATAGCACCAGAATGTCCAATGATAAGCTTTATGATCGTTTGATTTGCATTTGCAACAGCAAGCATAGTTGTGCAGGTGTGTCTTGTATCGTGTGGTTTGTGTGTTTCCATTTTCATTTCAGTCAATAGTGTTGTCCAGTAAGAATCAAAATAGTTTCTATACATGAAGTGTTGGTTGTCAGGTGTACAAAGAAGATAGTCACAGTCTTTGGTCATCCAATGTTCATAAAATTTCAAGACCTTTGCTGCAATTGGTACTTTTCTAATACCATCAGGTGTCTTACTGTCAATAACATCAAAATATCTTTCTTTCAGGTAAATGTCTTCTTTCTTCAAATCAAGTAATTCTGAAATTCTAACCCCTGAATAAATAAGCATCAGGACAATCTGCACATATTCATTTGAATCAACACTATCCCATAATTTCTTAACTTCTGCATTTGTAAATGGTTCTCGATCAATCTTATTTGGGTTTTTATCTTTGTATTGAATGATATCTATAAATTCAGAATAATCTTTCACAACAATATCATTTTCCATAGCATATTCAAACAACTGGTTGAACAGCACCTTCAATTTTCTAAGGGTTGGGTAATTCTTACCACAGGTATCAACAATATCCTGCATATGTGGTGTTCTAATATTCACAAATGGTATAGTATACAGATCAGCACAACATTTATATGATGCCTTGTATCCATTGGCATTTGAATCTGATATTTTTTTATATTTTTTATCAGACCAATTTGTATATACTTCATCAAATGTAATTGTACTTACTTCTATTCCATATGGATTTTTATTGAATTCAGCAAGTGCGATCAGAGCATCCGCTTGTTCCACATAATATCCTATATTTCTATAAAGTTGTTTTCCATTATCATCCCATCCAGTTGTCACCCTAACACCCCAGGGTTTTCTTCTTTTTCCAGTCAGTTTAAAAACACACCCATATCCATTTGGATTTTTCATTTATCATCAGTCCTTTATAAAGCTATTGCTGCTAATTCGATAGGTTTCAACTTCCTGAATAGATCTGCAATCTGACCTGCACCAAAAAAATCATTTGATTGAACTACAATCTGTTTTGAACCTTCTGATTCAAAATCAATCACAACAAAATGTGTCACAGTTTTTTTCTCTTTGGTCTTGATCCTTCCACCAACCATTGCACCAAGTATTCCAAATGCTGCACCACCAATGATCATTCCTGGTGCTGACTGACTGATTACTTTTTCCATTTCTGTTTCGTTGTAATATTGAACGGATGTGAGTTTTGAAAAACTAATCTCAAATGTTTGTTTAGTTGGTGTAACTATTATAGATACACCATCACCAGTTAGCTTTAGAATCAAATCAGATCCCTTTATCACTGGAAGACCTTCAATCAATGTACAACCAATTACCTTCATATCTTCTTTTTTCTTTCCAAACATATAAATACCTTCCCTTTCTTGAATTCATCTTGAACTTTGCAAATGATCTTGAACCGCTTCAACCCCAGTGAAATCAACTAAATTTTGAGATTTTTAATATTTTACGGTTCAAGGTTCAAGATCCATATTATATAGTTTAATTTTTATAGAAAACATAAATGATGCAATGATTATTATACTCTTACTATTAAGAACTTAAAAGCATCTTGAACCATCTTGAACCGTATGAGTGAAACAATGATGTTGTAAGTAAATTTTGAAGTTCAAGGTGAATTATTTTATCTTGAACTTATCTTGAACTTTGTATACCATCTTGAACCAAATTCAACTAAATATCAATTAAAATATTTTTGGATTTCTGTCAGGTCAGCAATGATGTCAACTGCTTTGTTCCTACCAAGAGCATTCAATTTGTTAAATTGGTTCAAAAGTTCTACTGCATCCTTACCATATTGTTCTTGAATTTGTTCAATCAACTTCACTTCTTTTGCAAGTGCAAGTTCATCATATTCTTCTTCCCATCCCATAATAAATGTAGGACTGACATCAAATAAATCTGCAAGCTTCTTAATAGAAGATCTTTTGATGTTTTCAACTTCACCTTTTTCATATTTTCTTATTGCTGACTTTTGAACTCCAATTACTTGACCCAATTCTTCTTGTGTCATGCCCTTTTCTATCCTTAGTTGTTTGATTCTTTCACCCATGTTCATTTTTTACACCACCTTTTTGAGATAATTTAGTGTCTTAATAATAACATATTATTTACAAAACATAAAGAAAATATTCACAAGTGTCTTAAAAACTTTCAAAAAGGGGTTGACATCTTGAAAAGACACTGATATACTGAAAGAGTCTTAACAATACACAAACAAAAAAGCAGTGAAAATGGGAAAGCAGGAAACGGGGTTCGGATTTAGGGCTCAATCGCAAGTAGAATGGAAACTAAGCAGGGAAGACCTGACAGAGCGGTTGGTAAGACACCTGAACACCAAAAGGTAACGAAAAGACGCACAAGAGTTAAACGGAGCATAGAGGGTGAGTAGTTAGCGAAAACCTAGGGTTGCCAAAACCACTCCAACGGCTATGGAACTTGTGACCTGAACAGTTGCTAAGCGAGAAGACACAGTACCCATTTTGTAACCACTGCACAATGAATAATCAGGAAGGATGTTGAAATGGATTATATAAGGGATGTAGATTGTAATAAAGATACACCAATAATTCATGGAATTGAAGATGTGAAAATCTATGGATCAGGTGAAAAGATAAAACCAAGAGTACCGGGAAGAAATGAAACAGAATATTTCAAAAAAACATTTTTACCTGAATTATTACCACTTGAAGAATATGATTTAGTAGTTATCTTATTATCAGGTGGAAAAGATAGTGTAGCTTGCTATTACAAATTATTAGAACTTGGTGTACCAAAAGAAAAAATGGAATTTTGGCATCATGATATTGATGGTGGTCATCCGATAAGAAAAATGGACTGGACATGTACACAGAATTATGTGAAAGCATTATCAGAAGCAGAAGGTGTTCCATTAAGAATTTCATACAGAATAAATGGGTTCTTTGGTGAACTATATAGACTAGGTGCATCAGAACCGATTGAATGGATAGAACCTGGTACTGGGGAAATCAAGCAATGTAAACTTTCGTCCAATTACTTGAAATGTAAAGAATTGAAAGAGCAGTCAGCATGTGAAATGGAAGAACAGTTGAAAGAATATGGTTATAGAATGAAGTTTCCTGCAAAGAGTGGTGATTTATCAAAAAGATGGTGCAGTGCTTATCTCAAAATAGTTGTTGCAGATACAGTAATTAGAAATTTGGACAGTCTTGATGAACTTGAAAAGTTAGGTAAAAGGCACAAGTTTCCTGCAAAAAGTGGAACACACCAAGGAAGATGGTGCAGTGGAAACCTGAAAGCAGCAGTACAAGACAGTGTCACTTCTAACCTGGAGAAGACCAGGACAAGTACAAAGATCTTGGTTGTATCAGGTGAAAGACGTGGTGAATCAGTAGGAAGATCAAAATATAACGAAATGGAAATTCACAGAACCAATGCACAAGCAAAGGCACATAGAACAGTTCATCAATGGAGACCAGTTATTGATTATTCTGAAAAAGATGTTTGGGAAGTGTTTAAAAGACACAATGTGAATCCACATCCATGTTATAGAATTGGTTGGAATCGGTGTTCATGTTCAATGTGTATATTTTCCACACCAACATTATTTGCAGGAATAAAAGAACTTTTTCCAGTTGAATATGAAGCACTAAAAAAAGATGAACAGACACTTGGATTCACAATTGATAACAAAAAGGATTTGGACACTTTTGTTGGATGTGCGAAGTCTTGTGTATACCATGGTGATGAAAAAGCATTACATAGTATTTTAACAGGTGAATTTACTACTGATGACATTTATGTCAAAGGAAAATGGATGTATCCATCAGGTGCATTTCATGGTGCAGAAGGTGGTCCATGCTGATGTAAAAATAAATGAAAGGGGATGTGGCATGAAGAAAATAGTATTGGCACACGTTGAACAGGTTATTGAATTTGACACTGATGAAGAAAGACAGCAATATATCAGATTAGAAAGTTCAAAAGGAATGAAGGTTATTGAATCATATGAAGGTGATAAATATAACTTGGTAATTCGTAAACCTTACAACAATAACAAAATGGGGATTTAAAGATCCCCTTGTAATGCAACCAATGCAGGTCACAAGTCCTGATTAAAAATGCAGAGTGCAGCAGAAAAAAATATTAAGAAGGGAGATCAGAATGGATAAGCTAAGATTTAAGTCAAAAATGAAACTTCATGATGATACCAATGCCACCCTTGCGGCTGCAATTGGATGCACACCACAAAGACTATCTGCTAAGATAAATGAAACCAAAGGTGCAGAGTTTACGCAAGGTGAAATTCAAAAGATCAAGGAAAGATACTGTCTTTCTAATGATGAAGCAGCAGATATTTTTTTTTAACTAGGAAGTGTCTTTTCAAGACACTTTTGATCAATCGAACACTTGGAAGGTGGGTTGGTGAAACCTTCAATGTCGGATCTTATAACTAATAAAGTTGGGTTGTAACCAAATGAAAAGAAGAAAGGAAGATTGCAAAAATGAGTTTTTCAGAAAGATTGAAACAGGCAATGGAAGAAAAGAATATGTCACAAGCTGATCTTTGTTCCTTAACAGGCATTGGAAAGTCATCAATAAGTCAGTACATATCAGGAAAGAACGAACCAAAAACAAAGGCAATTGAAAAGATTGCAGAAGCACTTCAAGTTTCAACTGCATATATGAATGGGTTGATTGAAACCAATGAAGCAGGTGAAGAAAAAAGTGTACCAGTTGAAAAGGCTGCAAGCCTTATGGGTAAGTCACAGCAGTTTATCAGGGTAGGACTTCAAAGGGGTTTGCTTCCATTTGGATCAGCGGTCAAATTAAGTAGTAGATGGACATATTATATAAATCCACAAAGGTTTTATGATTATGTTGGTAAGTAAAAGAAAAGCACCAAAGGAAGTGCAAGTTCCAAATGGTGCAGTTAGAAAATAATATTAATATCATTATAGCAATGAAAGGATGGAAATGCAAATGGAAGCTATGAAGGGGTTTAAAGTTTTTAATCCTGATTGGACATGCAGGGGTTTTCAATATGAAGTAGGTAAGGTTTATGAAGAAAATATTGTACCAAGTGTATGCGATAAAGGGTTTCACTTCTGTAAAGAAGCAAAAGATTGTTTCAACTATTATGGTTTTGATCCAAGTAATAAAGTTGCAGAAATTCTTGCAATCGGTGATGTTTCAGAAGAAGGTGACAAATGTTGCACTAATATAATTCAGGTAATCAGGGAAATTACATGGCAGGAAGTTTTGACAATTGTAAATATAGGAAAAGCCTGCACTGGACTTTGCAACAGTGGTGATTGCAACAGTGGTGATTGCAACAGTGGTGATTGCAACAGTGGTGATTGCAACAGTGGTGATTGCAACAGTGGTAATTGCAACAGTGGTGATTGCAACAGTGGTAATTGGAACAGTGGTAATTGCAACAGTGGTAACTGGAACAGTGGTAATTGCAACAGTGGTGATTGCAACAGTGGTAATTGCAACAGTGGTAATCGCAACAGTGGTAATTGGAACAGTGGTAATCGCAACAGTGGTAATTGGAACAGTGGTAATTGGAACAGTGGTGATTGGAACAAATCTTCTCAAACCATGGGATGTTTCAACACACAAAGTCAGAAATTAAAATTCTTTGATCAAGAAACAGACATGTCATTTGATCAGTGGCAGAATTCAGATGCAAGATACCTTTTGAATCAGATTGATTTCAGACCTGCTGATTGGATTTGGACTGATGACATGACTGATATTGAAAAAGCAGAACACACAGAACATGAAACAACTGTCGGTTATTTGAAGATTCGTGATAACACAGATTGCTGCACTGAATGGTGGAATGGTTTATCAGAAAGAAACAAAAATATTGTCAGAAGCATTCCAAATTTTGATCTTGATAAATTCTTTAAAATAACAGGAATCAGAATATAGAAGGTGGTGGTAATATGATGCAACTTTATCCACACCAGGAACAAGCACTTGAACAAACAAAGGATTTGAAAAATGTTGCATACTACCTTGACATGGGTCTTGGAAAAACATTTGTTGGTTCAGAAAAGATGATGCAACTTGGAAATAAGGTCAACTTACTAATATGTCAAAAATCAAAAATTGATGACTGGGTGGAACACTTTATTGAGTATTATGCAATGAACCATTCTTGGACTATTTACAACTTAACAAATAAAGATGAATTTGAAATGTTCATGCGTGTAATCACAAAGGTTGATGAAATGGAAAAGGCAGGGTGTGTTGCAAACATAGTTGGAATAATCAACTATGATTTGGTATTCAGAAGGTCATATTTCCTTCAACTAGAGCATTTTACATTGATGTTGGATGAAAGTTCCCTGATCCAAAATGAGAAGGCGAAGCGGTCAAAATTCATATTACAAATGAAACCTGAAAACGTGATCCTTTTATCAGGAACACCAACATCAGGGAAGTATGAAAACTTATTATCACAGATTCACCTTCTTGGTTGGAGCATCAGCAGCAATCTATACAATAAACAATATGTGAATTGGACAACCCTTGATATTGGTGGATTTCCAATGAAAATTGTTGACAAAGATGAACCATATAAAAATGTGGACAGGCTGAAACAAAAGTTGCGTGATCATGGTGCAGTATTCATGAAGTCAGAAGAAGTGTTTGATCTTCCTGAACAAATAATGATCCCAGTTAAAATCAGCACAAGTAAAGCTTATAGAAAGTTCCAAAGAAATTCAATCATTACTATTGATACAAAAAACCTGGTTGAATTTAAAGATGATAGTGATTTCAATGGTCAGGATGTCACACCAAGAGTTGAACTGATCGGTGATACAACACTAACAAAAAGGTTATATTCCAGGATGTTATGTGGACAGTACAACAAAGAAAAACTAGAAGCTTTCAAAGATATTGTATCAAGTACCAATGACAGGTTGATTGTATTTTATAACTTCAATGATGAACTTCATACATTGAAAAAAATTGCAGAATTATTTGAAAGACCAGTATCAGAAATAAATGGACAAACCAAAGATCTTTCCAATTATGAAACAGAAGAAAATTCAATTACACTTGTGCAATATCAAGCAGGTGCAATGGGATTAAATCTTCAAAAAGCAAACAAGGTTATCTATTTCACATTGACTGAAAAAAGTGAACTATTTGAACAGAGTAAAAAAAGGATTCACAGGATCGGTCAAAGTAACACATGCTTCTATTACTTGATGATTTGTAAGAACAGCATTGAAGAAGATATTCTTGAAACATTGGAAATGAGAAAGGATTACACAGATGAACTTTTTAGAGTATATGAAAAAGAACCTTCCTAGTTTCATCATTGGTTGTGCATTGGGAATTCCAATTTCTTTATTTGCAATAAGTCATCAAACGCAACCCAATATATATGAACCAATTGTTCAAGCAACTGAACAAGTTGATCAGGTGATAACTGAACCAAGGATGGTCACAACTATACATAAAGAGTTCATCCAAGAAGAACAGATTGAACAAAACATTTCTCTTGGAAAATACACAATTACAGCATACTGTTCATGTGAAATATGTTGTGGGAAATGGGCAAAGAACCGACCTAATGGAATTGTATATGGTGCAGCAGGAATTGAATTAGTATCAGGAATATCAGTTGCTTCACCGCTTCCACTTGGAACTTCAATTTCAATTGAAGGATTAGGTGAATATATAGTTCAGGATAGAACAGCAGATTGGGTCAGTGAAAAATATGATTCTAAGATCATAGATATTTATTTTAATAATCATGAAGAAGCTGCTGAATTTGGAAAGCAGATCCATGAAATATTCATAGAAAAGGGAGAATGAAAGATGATCAAATGTAAAAACGATGGATGTCCTGAAAACAATATATTTTGTTGTTCAGAATGTGAAAAGAAAAATGAATGTGGGAGTGTTTGTCCTTCTTGTAATAAACCAAATGAATGTGAAGATGCAGAATTTGAAGGAACAACAGAACTTGAAGTTTTTCAAAATAAGACTGCAACCGTAATTAAAGCAATTGCAGAAATTGTGATCCAAAAGAAGCACCTGGAAGAACAAGAAAAGTTGATGAAAGAGAAATTACAAGCTGCAATGGAACAGTTCAGCATTAAGTCATTTGATAATGAATTGATCAAGGTTACATATATGAATGAATCAGTTAGAAATTCAGTAGATTCGGCAAAGTTGAAAAAGAAATATCCTGACATTGCTGCTGAATGTAACAAAACATCAAATGTCAAAGCATTCGTCAAGATAGAAGCAAAGTAATGTGTAGGATAGTTTGGACAGAAATTGACCAACATCCAAACTATGAAGTTAGCAGGATGGGTCAAGTTAGGTCAAAGAAAACAGGAAACATTCTTAGTCCATATGATGATGGAAGTGGATATCTAAGGGTCAAGATTGATGGAAAATGTTGCAGACTTCATATATTAGTTGCAATTACCTATGTTCCAAACCCTGATCCTGAAACAAAGAATATTGTCAATCACAAGAAAGGTAAGAAGCATGATTGCAGAGCATCACAACTTGAATGGGTCACACAGCAAGAAAATATTCAACATGCTTGGAATACTGGTCTTTGCAAGAGAAAGAAGAAGGTAAAACATGGCTGCTGAAAAGTTATTTGAAAAGAAAGTTGAAAAGTACCTGCATTCAATTGGAGTGTATCAGGCAGGTACACCATCAGACAAAATGGATGCAGATCAAAAAGGGTGGTTCACCAAGATTTGGGGTGGGGGGTATCAGAAAAGTGGAATTCCTGATCTGATATTATGTGTGAACGGAATATTCCTTGCGGTTGAATTAAAGGCATCAGTTGGACATGCTTCTGATTTACAGAAGATGAACACTGCAAGGATCAATCAATCCAATGGAATTGGGATCATCTTATATCCTGAAGGATTTGAAGATTTTAAAAATATTATGAAAGGGGTGATACAGTGCAATGTTCACATTCAAGGGTTGAATCACATGAGAAATGCCCATTCAAGTACAAAATGCGTTATGTTGATAAAATACTAACACTTCCACCAATGGAAGCAGACAATGCATTACTGATTGGACAAGCACTACACACTGGAATTCAAAAAAGTGTGGATACAGCAATAAATGAATACTTCATGTCATATCCAGTGATTGATGATAACCACATTAACGAAGCAATGAAGCTTGAATATTTAATACCAAGAGCAGCTGCAATGCTTCCACCTGGTGAATATGAAGTTCCAATTCTATCAAGTCACCATATTGGATACATTGATCTTCTATCAAAAAATGAAGATGGAACATATGATCTTTATGATTTCAAGTATTCAAATAATGTAAAGAACTACAAAAATTCAGTACAGCTTCATTTATACAAATACTTTTGGGAGAAGCAGAACCCAGGAAAGATCATCAAGAATACATATTTCTTGTTCGTTCCAAAAGTACAGATCAAGCAGAAGAAAACAGAAGACTTGCTGCAATTTAGAAGAAGAATTCAAAGTGAGTTGAACGAAGTTGAACCAAAGATTGTTCCAATAGAATTTGACATGGAAAAGATAGTTGAATTCATGTTTGGCATAAAGGATCTATTGGAAGAAAAAGATTTTAAAAAGAACCCAAGTTACTTATGTAGGTATTGTGAATACCAAGACTATTGTGAAAGAGGAGTGGATTATATGTTATTACCAAAAAATGAACGAAGAAATATTGAGAAAATTGAAAAGAAGGTTATTTGGTTGTACGGTTCACCATTTAGCGGAAAGACAACATTTGCAAACAAGTTCCCTGATCCTTTGATGCTTAATACAGATGGAAACATCAAATTCGCTGATGCACCTTATGTTCCAATTAAAGACCAGGTGACAGTTGAAGGCAGGATGACAAAAAGAAAGCTTGCATGGGAAACGTTCAAAGAAGTTATTGCTGAACTCGAAAAGAAGGACAACCAGTTCAAGACCATCAGTGTTGACTTACTTGAAGATACTTATGAATCTTGCAGACTGTACATGTATGACCAAATGGGTATCACACATGAATCAGATGATAGTTTCAGGGCATGGGATAAGGTTAGAACTGAATTCCTTTCCACATTGAAGAAGTTGATGAACCTGGAATATGAAAATATTATCCTGATCAGTCATGAAGATACTTCAAAGGACATCACGAAAAAAGGCGGTGACAAGATCACTGCAATCAAACCAAACCTTCAAGAAAAGACATCAAATAAGGTTGCAGGTATGGTTGATATAGTAGCAAGAGTTGTTGCAGATGGTGAAGTTCGTGTTCTATCCTTCAAGACAAATGAAGTAATATTTGGCGGTGGTAGACTTGCAGCATCTACAAATGAGATCCCACTGGATTATGATGCATTCCTTTCAGTGTATGAAGAAGCGAATAGAAATGCAGTTAAAAAATTAAAAAAAGAGAACACATGTTCTGACAAAGGTGGTACAATAGAAGAATCCACAGTGACCGAAAAAGGCACAGAAAAGAAAAAAGGAAGGACAAAGAAAGAAACATCAACTACACCAAAAGAAGTCCCAAATGACGAAAATATGACTTCTGACAGTACATCAGAACCAGTTGAGCAAGAAACACCTGCAACTGAACTTGAAAATGTAACTGAAAATACTGAAATCATTGAAGAATCAGCACCATCAAATGAAGAACCAACAACCAAAAGAACAGTTGTTAGAGAAAAGGGTGGCAGGGCAAGAGTTGTTGAAGTTCCAGTTGATGAATCCATAAAAGAAGAAGTGGTACCAGTGGATGAAGTAGCAAAGACAAGAACAAGAAAAAAAAGGGGTGAATGATAATGTCAAAGTATGAAATTTTCATTAAAATGCTGCATGATAAAGGTTGTGTGAAATCAATGCAGATGGCAAAGAACCTGGCACCTGAACCACCTTATGAACTTCCTGATTCATTGAAGGAAGCAATCAATAAGAAATGTGTAAGCAGTTCAATTTCAACATCAATGCGGATTGATCCTGAATTGAAAAGGGCATTTGATGATGCTGCATGTGAAATGATCTTCAACAAAGTTTATAAAGATTTGGATCTGAAAAAGGATGTAAATTTCAAACCAACTGAAAAGGACTTGTTCGCAAAGTCCATGGCAGAAGCAATTGCAACAATGATGTTTAATAACAACTAAAAATAAAATTAAAAATTGAAAGGTTAATGGTGAATAGATATGGCAAGTAACATTTGGGATAAATTTGATGAAGCAGTGGATGTGGCAGGATTAGCAAGTGATGTAAAAGAAGCAGCAGAAAATGGAAGTGGTAATTTTAAAGAAGTACCTCATGGTAAGTATGAAGTTGAAGTCAACAAAATGGAATTAACAACATCCAAGAAAAATGATCCAATGGTTACAATATGGTTCAAGGTTCTTGAAGGTGAGTTCAAAGGTAGTTTGATATTCTTCAACCAGGTAGTAACGCAGGGTTTCCAAATTCACATTGTAAATGAACTTCTTAGAGCAATGGACACTGATCTTGATATTGAGTTCAAGACCTACAAACAATATTTCAGCTTGATCATGGATGTAATGGAAGCTATTGATGGAAAATCTGAATTTGCGCTTGATTACAAAGAAGGTAAAAAGGGTTTCAGTAATTATGAAATCACAGAAGTATATGATGCTAACTAATAACTAAATCAATAGCATGTTGTGACAAATTGATCTGAATTCTTACTTGTCCATGTGGGCGGTGCTTAGAGCATATCAAATGGGTTCAATGAATCAGTTGTCACAACATGTTAATTGCTAGAAAGGAAGGTGAATGATAATGGTGTTTTATGACTTTGAAGTTTTCAAGGAAGATTGGTTGGTTGTAATTATTGATGTGACAAATAAATGTGAACATGTCATTATCAATGACCCTGATGAACTCGAAAGGATCTATAAAATTGATGATAATGAAATATGGGTTGGGTTCAACAGCAGACATTATGATCAATATATCCTGAAAGGGATCCTTTGTGGATTTGAACCGAAAAAAATCAATGATTACATCATTGCCAAAGGAAACCCAGGATGGAAATATTCTTCCCTTCTTAGGAATATAAAGTTAATTAATTATGATGTTATGCTGAATAATGACAGGGGTTTGAAGTCCTTTGAAGGGTTCATGGGTAATGACATCAAGGAATCAAGTGTACCATTTGATATTGACAGAAAGCTAACCCAGGATGAACTTGACGAAACAGTAAAGTATTGTAGACATGATGTGGAACAGACAATTGAATTGTTCCTGGAAAGAAGAGAAGAATTTGAAGCATCAAGGCAGCTAGTGAAAATATTTCGTCTTTCCATTGAATCATACAGTAAGACAAAAGCACAGCTTGTTTCTGAAATATGTGGTGGGTTAGGTAAAAGGTTTGATGACAATGAATTTGAATTTCCAGTTGTTCCATGCTTAAAATTAACAAAATATAAATATGTGCTTGACTGGTATAAAAATGCTAAAAATCAAGATTACAGTGAAAAGCTTGAAACTATGATTGCAGGTATACCACATACCCTTGCTTGGGGTGGAATACATGGGGCAAACAAGCAAAGTACAGTTTCAGGTGTCCTTCTTAATATTGATGTTACTGCTTATTATCCATCAATTCAGCTTGAATATAAATATGGGTATAGGAACATGAGTAAACCTGAAAATTTTGAACTTATCCACAATGAAAACTTGAGATATAAAACACTTGGAGATAAGAAGGCAAGACTTCCATTTAAGATAGCAGACAATTCAATCAGTGGTCAGTTGAAGGATAAAAACAGTAGATTGTATGATCCATTGATGAATAATGCAGTATGTGTGAATGGTCAATTGATGCTGCTTATGCTGATTGAAATGGTTGAACCATATGTGCAGCTGATCCAAAGTAATACTGATGGTTTATTGGTTAAACTAAAAAGCATGGATGACTATGATCTGATTGATGACATTGTATATGACTGGGAATGTATCACTGGAATGAAGATGGAATTTGAACTATATAAAAAAGTATTTCAAAAGGATGTGAACAACTATATATTAATTGATGAAAAAGGAAAAGCAAAATCAAAAGGTGGATATGTCAAGAAATTAAGCAACATTGATTATGATTTACCTATTATCAACAAAGCATTGATCAATTACATGGTTCATGATGCACCAGTTGAAAAAACAGTAAATGAATGTGATGAACTAAAAGAATTTCAACTTGTCAGCAAAATTTCATCCAAGTATTTTCACATCCTTCATGGTGAAGAAATTTTGAAGGAAAAATGCATTAGAATATTTGCTTCAAAATGTGAAACAGATGCAGGGGTGAAAAAAGTGAGTGTAAGGACTGGGAATCCTGAAAAAATATCAAATTCCCCCGAACACTGCTTTATTTTTAACGATGAAGTGAATGGTGTAAAAGCACCAAGAAAACTTGATAAGCAATGGTATATCAACATGGCAAATAAAAGACTTGCAGACTTTGGGGTGGAGTGATGGAAAGACAAATTCAAATTAAATACAAAAAAGGTCAAATGACCATAAATTTAGAAAATTTCTTTCCCACTTCCCAAAGGGATTGCAAGAAGTTGGTTTCAATTATCAATATGGATTATGACCATAACGATGAACTAATTCAGTCTATAATATTATGGCTGATAGAAGAAAAGGATCTTTGTGAACACCATGCAAAGGAATATGCAAATAAGTATGTGGACATAAGACCAAAGGTCAGAGAAGCAGAAGAAAAGGTGAAATCAATGCAGGGGTACATCAATACAATAGCTGCATGGAAAAGGACACCTGAATACAAAGAAGTTAAAACAAAGTTCAAAGAAATTCAAAATGAATATAGGTACTTGAAAAATTCAGAAAGTTCCTATAATTCATCATTCAAAAAGTATCATAGTAGAAAAGAAAAGGTACAAAAGAATATTGAAATACTACATGAAAGGAAGTGATGGGTTTGTTCTTCAAAGGTTATGTTGAAACCAAAGATAAAAAATGCATTGAAAAATTTAAAAACAGAACCGATTTCAAGAACTATGAACAAATCAAATCACTTCCTGAATTTGCAGGTATCCTGGCAACAGATACCATCCTGATTGATGTGGATGAACTTGAATCAAGTGAAGTTTTGTTCAAAATAGTTCAAGAAAAGAAACTAATTTGCAGGGTGTATGAAACCACCAGGGGTAAACATTTTTTATTCAAAAATAGTGGTGTAGAAAGCAATAAGACAAATACATCATTATCCATTGGGATCAAGTCAGACATCAAACTTGGAAAAAGAAATTCATATTCAATTTTGAAGTTCAAAGATAAAGAAAGAACAATTCTTTATGATAATACGGAAAATGAAGAAGCACAAGATCTTCCAAAGTGGATGTTCCCAATTAAAACAAATATGGAATTCCTTGATATGGAAGCAGGGGATGGAAGAAACCAGTCATTGTTCAATTACATACTGACACTTCAATCCAATGATTTCAGTGTAGAAGAATCAAGGGAATGTATTAGGATCATAAATACTTACATGCTAAAAGTTCCATTGTCAGATGAAGAAATTGAAACGGTGTTGCGTGATGATGCATTCAAGAAACCAATATTCTTCAAAGGTACAGCATTTTTATTTGATAAGTTTGCAACCTATATCAAGAACAATAATCACATCATTAAGGTGAACAATCAACTGCACATATATAAAGATGGTATCTATATCAGTGGTCAATCAGAAATTGAATCTGAAATGATTAAGCACATCAGCAGCTTGAACAGGGCAAAAAGAACAGAAGTAATGTCATACCTTGACTTGATGATTCGTGAAAATACAGATGCAACAGATGCAAACATGATTGCATTCAGGAATGGTATATTCAATATAACAGATGATAGCTTCATTAATTTTACACACGAACATGTTATAACAAACAAAATTGATTGGGATTACAACCCAAACGCATATTGTGAACTTACTGATAACACTCTGAATAAAATTGCTTGTGATGATCCTAAGATTAGGATGTTATTAGATGAAGTGGTTGGATATTGTATGTACAGAAGAAACGAAATGGGAAAAGCATTCATCCTGACTGGGGACAAGAGCAATGGAAAGTCAACCTTCCTGGATATGGTAAAAACATTACTTGGGGAAGAAAACATTTCAGCATTAGACCTGGGTGAACTGGGTGAAAGGTTCAAAACTGCTGAACTAGTTGGAAAACTTGCAAACATTGGTGATGATATTGGTGATGAATTCATTGCAAATGCAGCAGTGTTCAAGAAGTTGGTTACTGGGGACAGATTAAATGTTGAAAGAAAAGGTCAGAACCCATTTGATTTCAACAACTATTCCAAATTATTATTCAGTGCAAACAACATACCAAGGATCGGAAAAGGAAAGGACAGTGGTGCAATACTTAGAAGATTGGTCATCATACCATTTGCTGCAAGATTTAGTGAAAATGATCCTGATTATAAACCATACATAAAGTATGAATTAAGGAAGCAGGAATCAATTGAATACTTGATCAAGATAGGAACAGAAGGATTGAAAAGAGTTCTTAAAAATCAGAAGTTCACTGAATCTGAAAAAGTTCAAAGTGAAATTGAAGAATATGAAGAAAACAACAATCCTATTATTGGGTTCTTCAAAGAAAATGAAAGAGATAGTATTGAAAATGAACCAACTAACCAGGTTTACAAATCATATCAAGAATATTGTCTTTCAAATAGCTTGCAACCTTTGTCAAATGGTGAATTTTCAAAACAGGTCAAGAAATATTTTGACTTTGTGATTGTAGATAAAAAAATAAACGGTAAGAAGTTCAGGATCTTTATTACAAACTAAAAGGGGTGATTAAATAGTGCTTAAAATTCTCGAGTTATTCGGTGGAATTGGCAGTCCAAGAATTGCCCTTCAAAATATAGGTATTCCAGTAAAAGCAATTGATTATGTTGAAATTGATGAAAAAGCAGTCAGGTCATACAATGCAATGTTTGCATCAGAACTTCCATATAAAACACAGAATGTGTGCGGATGGAATCTGAAACCTGACATTCTGATCCATGGTTCACCATGTCAGGATTTTTCAATTGCAGGACATCAAAAAGGTGCAGATGAAGGAAGTGAAACCAGGTCAAGTCTGATGTGGGAAACATTGAACATAATTGAACAGATGGGAATATGGAAACCAAGAATTGTGATTTGGGAAAATGTCAAAGGTGTCATATCACAGCATATGATTCACAACTTCAATCAATATTTATACAGAATGGAAGAGTTGGGATATACAAATTCACATGCAACATTGAATGCAATGGATTTTGGACTTCCACAACAAAGGAAAAGGGTTTTCACAGTTTCATTCATCAATGGTGAACAGTTTGATTTTGGCAGGATGAAAAGAACACCTGCACCACACATTAGTGAATTCCTTCAACCAAATGATGAAGTACCTGATGAATACCTGGTGACCGCACCAAGTATGGTTGCAGCAATAGGGAAGAAGAATACACCAAGAAGGGCATCAATTATTGATTCCTTTTGCTACACCATAACAGAAAGACAAGACAGAGCACCAAACAGTGGAGTTGTTGACCTGGGTAATGGTCAGTATAGATATTTAACACCACTCGAATGTTGGAGATTACAAGGATATTCAGACACAGAATATTATGCTGCTGAAAAAGTAACAAATTCAAAAAGAGAACTATGGAAGCAATCAGGGAATTCAATTCCAGTCACAATTTTTGAAAGTATGTTCAAAGTTATTTTAGGAAAGGAAGGTATCAAATGATTAAAGATAGTGGTGAAAGAAGACAGTTTGGAACTGGTGCAGTTCGTGACATCCAGGAAGGAAAAGGAAGGTGTGATCTGATGCCATTGTTAGAAGTGGCAGGTCTTACGGAAGATAGGGTTCTTCAATACATAGGATTCTTTCAAAGAAGTGGTGGGATCATTCACTTGAATAAAGCATTAGAAATGTTTGCAATTCAAAAGAAAGTTGACCTGATCACCATGATGATTGAAACATCAAAACATTTTGAAGATGGTGCAAAGAAATATGGTGAAAATAATTGGCAGAAGGGGATCCCGGTTCATTGTTATATTGATTCAGCAGTTAGACATTTGTTGAAGGATAATAGGGGTGATACTGATGAACCACATGACAGGGCATTTGTTTGGAACATCCTTTGCTGCATGTGGACAATTAACAATAAACCTGAAATTATTGACATGAAAGGATATGGTGATGAAGATGAAAGTAATTGATACAGTTATGAAAGAAGTCCCAATGCTTACTGATGATAAGTTTGAAAAGATTGAACAGTTTGCTGAACTTGTTAAACCAATTCAAGTATGGATGCTTAAAAATTATAGTCCCCACACAAAGATCATTATTGAATGTAATGGTGCAACCGTTACAACAGATGAAATGTTCGTTCCTTTGAAAGTGGGTGACTGATCTATGGGAAATAATAATCCAATGCGTAATGACAGGGGTTGTTCTGATCCTACTGCATATGAAGCATTGAAACCAATTATGAAGGAAGATGCTGCACTTGATTATAAGGTTCATAATTTAATCAATACATTGAAATTTATAGTTGAATGGGCAGGGTTCGAGTTCGTAGGAAGAGTTCAGATCAGACATAAAAAATCAGGAAAGGAATTCAAATAATGAAACCAGTAAAAACAGAAACGAGCAATGTAACATTTGTTGGTCAAGGGTGTGAAGATCTTCCTGGGACAAGATATTTGTGTGATGATGGTATAACCCCAGGAATAGAAACGGTTTGGGAATTGAATGAAAAGGAAAAGGATCAGGTATTGAAAGAAGGTAAGCTTTATCTTTACATAATGGGAAGAACGGTTCAACCTTGCTTTATTGCAACAGAATCAGCAATCAGATATGAAGATAAAGATATCAGAATAGATGTGAAGGGGGAAGTTGAAGATGGCAGTTCAGATGATAAATAAAGCAAAAAGGTGTGAAATGTTCATGAAGATGATGGATGGACATGTTGAAACTGATTTTTATACCTGGTTGATTGACAATGGGTTCTTCATTGCACCTGCATCCACAAAGTATCATGGTAATTATGAAGGTGGTGGATTTGATCATAATTACCATGATACTTTGTGGATGCATTGGTTTGGTTGACAGCAGAATTGAAGTTGCAATGGCAAAATCCAAGATCACCATATATTGTTGGAATGTTCCATGATCTATGTAAGATAGATTCTTATGTTAAGGTGATTGATGTTGAAGGTGTTGAATACTTTGGACTGGATGAACCGAAGGGTGAAGAATCACATTGGGATTATAACAATGATACCCTGATCCCAGGTCATGGTGCAAAGTCAGTACAACTTCTTTCCCAACACATGCAGCTAACGGAAGAAGAAGTCCTTTGTATCAGATATCACATGGGTGCCTATGAAAAGGATGAATGGAACTATTATGACAGAGCAATCAAGAAATATCCAAATGTTCTGTACACCCACACTGCTGATATGATTGCTTCAAAAATAATAGGGGTGTGATCTTATGGGTGAAGGTGTAAATAAATCACATCAAGAAATAGAAGATGATGCACAAATGGAATACTTGAAACAGTGGAAACAGAAGAAGATCATGGAAGATGACAAAGGAAACTTCATACTGATGATAAGGGTTCTAGCAATCATGTTGGGTGTAGCGGTAGGAATAATATTAGCAAACTATATTTAAAAAGTTCAAGGTTAATGGTAAAGGTTCAAGATAAGTTCAAGGTGATTGTGTTTACATTGAACCGATTCAAACACAGTAGTGGTGGGGGGTTGTGGGGTTTGGGTTCAAGGGGTTCAATGTTATTATAACTTCTTAATAATAAGATAAAAAAATAATAAACGAAATTCGTAAATTCTTATAAAATATAAGTAATAGGAAAGTCACTTTGAACCTTGAACCGCATAAAAGCAATTTAACTAAAATAACCAGTGATAGCAAGACTTTGAAGCGGTTCAGGATCAATTATGAATATTGTAGCCTTGAACCTGAACGTGAACCTATAATAAAAACTGAAAGGAATGATAACTTTTGAGTAATGAAATTAAACAAATAGAAAAGTATATTGATGAAACAGCAAAGAAAGTTGCTGCTGAATTCAAAAGACAAGGGTTAATGCGTGATAATAAGCAGTCACCTTTTCAAAAAACAGAAACTTTACTTTATAATTATAACAATTTCCAACAGGCAATTGATGATAAGTATAAGCAAATTGAAACGATCCAGTGTGAAGGGGTTTCAAAGAAATCACATAGCATTACCAGTTTTAATTCTTCTGACGGAATGCGTGATAATAAGTTAGATTCTGAAAAAGCAGAAGAAAAGATTGAATCTATTGAACAATCTATTGCAGTAACAAAGAATTTGATTTCAATTATTGATGATGCAATTGAGAAGTTGAAGAATGATCCATACTATGAAGTGATCAGGTTAAAATACTTTGAAGGTATCACTAGGGAAAAGCTTGCTGAATACTTTGAAGTTGATGTATCAACAATATCCAGGAATAAAAACAGATTGATCAACACATTACAGATCAGATTGTTTTCTGATGAAGTTGTTTTTCAGATATTCAGTTAAAGAAAGGGTGATGTCATGAACAGAGCAGAAAGAAGAAGACAACAGAGCATTAAACCTGATGCAGTGTATAACATGAAGTCAAGTGATGTTCAGCAGATTAAAAAATCAGCAGTAGATGAAGCAGTTGACAAAGCATTCTTTTTGATGTTGTCAATTCCAGTAATGATATTACATGATAAATATAGTTTGCTGATGAAGAAAGAAGTTGAAGGGAAACCCAGGGAAGAAAGATTTGCTGATCTATGTTTAGATCTATATGATTCCTATGTCAAAGGTTATGTTTCATTTGAAGACTTAGAAAAATGTCTATGGGAAGAAGCAGGTGTGAAAATGCAAAGATCAAATACTTGACAAGTGCGTATGTAATGCACGTTTAGTGCAATACATACGCACTTGTGTATCCCCTTATATATGTTATAATAATTACAATGTAATTATTATAAAAGCTAACTAAGAAGCAGGGTTTTGCCGCCTTGCTTCTTTTTTCTTTAGGTCTATGTGTGCCACTCCTCATGCATAGACCTTTTTCGTTTTAATAAAAAAGAAGAGAAGGTGTTGTAGTTATGGGGAAGTTGACGAAAAAGCAACAGACATTTGTTGATGAATATTTGATTGACCTGAATGCAACACAGGCAGCTATTAGGGCAGGTTATTCAACACAGACTGCAAAGGACATTGCATGTGAAAACTTAGCAAAACCCAACATCAAAAATGCAATAGATCAGGCACTTGCAGCAAGATCAAAGCGAACAGGGGTGAACCAAGATAGGGTTATTCAAGAATTAGCAAAGATTGCATTCTTGAATCCTTCTGATGTGATCAATATGCAGAATGCTTCTGTACTAGCAGATGCGAACAAGGATGATCTATCTTGTATATCCAGTGTAAAGATCAAGAAGTCATCCAGTGACACAGGTGATTCGATAGAAAGAGAAATTAAGACCTACGATAAATTGAAAGCACTTGATTTATTAGGAAGACATCTTGGAATGTTCAATGACAAAATAAAAATAGAAGGTTCAATCCCGGTTGTCATTAAAGATGATTTGGGTGAAGATGATGATTAAGCATGAAGTATCACTGAAAAAAGTTGTAGGTAAGAATTACAATAAGTTTTGGCACTTCAAGGGTAGATATAGAGTAGTCAAAGGAAGTAGAGCATCCAAGAAGTCAAAGACCACAGCATTGAACTTTATTACTAGGATCATGCAGTATCCTGAATCA
Organism: Candidatus Cloacimonadota bacterium; assembly: GCA_028690365.1. GTDB lineage: Bacteria > Cloacimonadota > Cloacimonadia > Cloacimonadales > JAQVBK01 > JAQVBK01. Next base: position 10,406 of record JAQVBK010000007.1, on the reverse strand, counting down.
AATCTACTTGTAGTAAGAAAGACATTCAGGACATTGAAGGATTCCTGCTTTACTGAATTAAAATGGGCAATAGCAAGACTTGATGTTCAAGAGCATTGGAAGATCACAGAATCACCTTTGCAGATGACATATATACCAACAGGTCAAACGATCTATTTCAGGGGTCTTGATGATCCTTTGAAAGTAACATCCATTACAGTTGATGTTGGGTCATTATGTTGGATGTGGATAGAAGAAGCATATGAGATCTTGAATGAAGATGATTTCAATATTCTTGATGAATCCATTCGTGGTCAAGTTGCTGATGGACTGTTCAAACAGATCACATTGACATTCAATCCATGGAATGAACATCACTGGATCAAGAAACGGTTCTTTGATGCTGAACCTGATGAAGACATTCTTGCGTTGACAACCAATTACTTATGTAATGAATGGTTGGATGCTGCTGATCTAAAAGTATTCAACACCATGAAGAAGAATAACCCAAGAAGATACAGAGTTGCAGGACTTGGTGAATGGGGTATTGTCGAAGGTCTTGTATATGAGAACTGGGAAGAAAAGAATTTCAACATAGAAGACATCAAGAAGATTGCTGCAATCAAATCTGCATTCGGACTTGATTTTGGATATACCAATGATCCTTCTGCACTATGGTGTGGATTGGTTGATATCAAGGGTAAAGCAATATATGTATTTGATGAAATGTACAAGACAGGTATGTCAAATGAACTGATATATTCCAGTGTTAGTGATATGGGATATAGGAAGGAACGTATCAGAGCAGATTCAGCAGAACCAAAATCAATTGATAGACTTAGGGAACTGGGTCTATCTAATATCAAAGCAGCAAGGAAGGGAAAGGATTCAATCAATAATGGTATTGATTTTATCCAGGACTTCAAAATATATATTCATCCAAGGTGTGTGAACTTCCTTACTGAAATAAGCAACTACACCTGGGACAAAGATAAATTTGGTAAGAAGATGAATAAACCAATTGATGACTTCAATCATTTACTTGATGCAATGCGTTATGCATTAGAAGAATTCATCAAGGGTGACATATTCAGTTTTGATTAGAAGGGGGTGAACATAAAGATGTTCGAGTTTTTACAATTTGGAAGTGAAACAGATAGGATTAATAAGATCATCAATGAAGGTGCTGCAACTAGGATCACAGATACACGATTCATTGAACTTGAAATTAAAAACTTCAAGAATTCAAAGAGAAGAATGGACATGATCACTGGTGAAAGATATTATGATGGAAAACATGATATTCTTTTAAGAAAAAGGACTATCATTGGTCAGAATGGTGAACTGGAAGAAGTGAAGAACATTCCAAATAACAGGATCGTTGATAATCAATATGCTAAGATGGTGGATCAGAAAAACAATTATCTTCTTGGTCAACCCATTGTATTCAAAACAGATAATGAAGCATATGGGAAGTTATTGAAGAAAATATTCAATAAACGATTCCAAAAGCTAATGAAGAATATTGGCGAAGATGCCATGAATGATGCTATTGCTTGGATCTATCCATATTACAATGAACAAGGTGTGTTTAGCTTCAAACGATTCAAGCCATATGAGATCATTCCAGGGTGGGCAGATGCAGAACATACAATACTTGATTATGTGATCAGATTATTTGAAGTGACAGCATATGAAGGTGAAACAGAAAAGGTAATTGAAAGGGTTGAAGTGTACACTGAAAAGGGAATTAATAGATTTATCCTTGATGGTGGTCATCTTGTACCTGATGAAGAACCATTCAGCACATACTTCACAACTATTGATGAAGATGGTGACCAGGTGATTGAACAAGGTTGGAACTGGTCAAAGATCCCATTGATACCATTCAAATATAATGATAAAGAGATCCCATTGATCAAGAAGGTTAAGACTTTACAAGATGGGTTGAATACGATCCTTTCAAACTTCCAAAACAATATGGAAGAAGATGCAAGAAACACCATCTTGGTTCTAATGAACTATGATGGAACTAACCTTGGTGAATTCAGAAAGAACCTTGCACAATTTGGTGCTGTTAAAGTAAAGACAGTAGATGGTGCAGCAGGTGATCTTAAAACATTATCTGTTGAAGTGAATGCTGATAATTACAAGTCAATCCTTGAAATCTTCAAGAAGGCAATCATTGAGAATGCAAAGGGTTATGATGCAAAAGACGATAGAATGTCAGGAAATCCAAACCAAATGAATATACAGTCCATGTATAGTGACATTGATCTTGATGCAAACGGAATGGAAACAGAATTTCAAGCATCCTTTGAAGATCTGCTATGGTTCGTTAATATGCATCTATTCAATGCAGGGTTTGGTGATTTTGAACAGGAAGAAGTTGAAGTCATATTCAATCGTGATATCCTGATCAATGAAACAGAAGTAATTGATAATTGTTCTAAATCAGTTGGGATCCTTTCAGATGAAACAATCACATCAATGCATCCTTGGGTGGATGACCCACAAAAGGAACTTGAACGAAAGGAAGAACAAAAGCAGAAGGAACAAGATGAATATGCAAATGCATTTCCACAACCTGCTGTTCCTGGGACTGATCCTGCTGCAAAAGGCGGTGTTATAGTTGAAAAATAGTTCAAATCCAAATGAACAGTATTGGAAGAAACGATTTGAAGCATTGGAAGATGTATCAAATAAAAAAGGTCAAGCAATATATGGTGGAATTGAAGATCAGTATAAGAAAGCACAAAGCACCATTGAAGGTAAATTGTTAGCATGGTATCAAAGGTTTGCTGACAATAACAACATCACCATGGCAGAAGCAAGAAAGATATTGAGTACAAAAGAACTTGCTGAACTGAAATGGGATGTGAATGAATATATTAAATATGGTCAGACTAATGCACTTGATGGGGCATGGATGAAGCAGCTTGAAAATGCTTCTGCAAGATTTCATATATCAAGATTGGAAGCATTGAAGATCCAAGCACAACAAGCGGTTGAAGTATTATATGGTAATCAGCTTGATTCACTTGATAAGCTTGCAAGAAACATTTATACAGAAGGTTACTATCATACAGCATTTGAGATTCAGAAGGGTTTCAATGTTGGTTATGATATAGCATCCATAGACAACAACAGACTTGAAAAGATCATATCCAAACCATGGGCAGCAGATGGGAAGAATTTCAGTTCAAGGATATGGTCAAATAAAAGTAATCTTGTAAATGAACTGCATACCCAGTTGACACAAACCGTTATGATTGGCAAATCACCTGATGAAGCAATAAAAGCCATTTCAAAAAAGTTCAATACTTCAAAAAATAATGCAGGAAAGTTGATAATGACAGAATCCGCATATTTTGCAAGTGCATCCCAAAAGGACTGCTTCAATGATTTGGATGTTGAAAGGTTTGAAATTGTTGCTACATTGGATAGTCACACATCAGCGATATGTCAGGATCTTGATGGTCAGATCTATGAAATGAAAGACTATGAACCAGGTGTCACTGCACCACCATTTCATGTATGGTGTAGATCAACAACTGTCCCCTACTTTGAAGACAACTACACTGAAAGAGCAGCAAGGGATGAAGATGGTAAAACGTATTATGTACCAGGTGATATGAAATATAAGGACTGGAAGGAATCATTTGTTGACGGTGGTTCAAAGGATGGATTGCAAGATGCTTCACAAGATGGTATCATGAAGGTGGAAGATGAATATATCAATAAATTCAAATCAGTTGTTGGAAGGGTACCAACTGCTGATGAAATGAACTATTTGGATACAGACTTTGATAATTACTTTTTACTGGGTTCGTTTCCTGAAAAGAATATAATAAAATACACTGATGTGAAGAAAGCATTCAATGCTGTTTCACTGAATGGAATTACTGATGCAGGATATAAAACAGTAGTTGAAAATGAATTATTAAGACTGGCAAATACTTACCCAATAGGAACAGAGGATATTACCATTAGAATGAGTAGTGCTAAAAAGACCTTTGGTACACACAGACAAGGATTTGATGGTGATGCAGGTAAAATAAAATATATAAATGAAATTGCATATTCAAAAATATACCATACTGATTTGAAGACCTGCAATGATAGCCATTATCATACCCTTAAAGTAAGAAATTCCAAACTACTTGATGTTAATAATGGTCTTACAACTATTTCTCATGAATATGGTCATGCTATTGATAATATGTATGCCTTTAAAACTCAATCTGAACTGGATGACTTGTTGACAAAATATAAAATGGCAACTGCTTACACAAGAAGTGACATATCAAATATTGAAAAGTTAAATGGTGCCATATCATCAGATGGAAGTCTTTCAAATATCATTTTCAAAAAGTTAAAAGAAAAGTACAAATGTGAAACCAGTGAATTGTGGGATATGATAAAGGATAACTATGGGTCGTATGCTTATCATGACAAAGCAGAATTCCTTGCTGAAGCATTCAGCAATATGCAAAACTTATCTAATGAACAAAAGACTGATTTTATAAAAGACTTTGATGCAGTTTTCAATGAAGAATTCAACAGGGTTTTCAAGGGGGTATAATTATGGAAAGTATTAACGATAGTATGACACAAACTGAATATATCAGGATAAAAAATGAAATATTCAAATTACAATCGGAACAAGATTTTGACGGAATTAATAATTCAGCAGAAATTGAAAAATTAAAAAAACAGATTGAAGAAGCACCTGAATAATGGGTGCTTTTTTAATGTAAATATAAAAAGGGGGAATGGTTAAAATGTAGTAAAATCAATGGTATCCATGTGTCATGACGTAATTTTTAATAGCTATATGGTCAATATATGAAGTCACTATTTATGATATGGGGGTGGTTAGCTATGAAATGGTTAAAACAATTACTATGTGGTCACTTTATGTCGGATGAATTAAGATCTGATAAGTCAAGACCTTATATTAAAAGACATTATCACTACTGCAAGAAATGTGGTAAGAAACAATACGTGGATTAGGAAGGCGGTGATCCTTTTTATCTTCCTGGATGTTGGGGTAAAAACATCAATCGTCATTTTGGTATTGCTGACGATAAAGAACAAGACAAATAAGACTGGACTGAACCAGGTAAAAAATGAATTTGAAAGGATGGTATAAAACCATGAAGAAAGAAGATCTATTGAAATTAGGGTTGGATGAAGAAGCTGCAAAAAAAGTTGCTGATGCTTCAACAGAAGAATTGAAAGCATATATCCCCAAAGCAAGATTTGATGAAGTTAATATTTCAAAAAGACAGTTAGAACTTGATGTGAAAGAACGTGATGGTCAACTGGAAACATTGAAGAATTCAACTGGGGATGTGGAAGCATTAAAGACACAGATTGCAACCCTTCAAACCGATAACACCACCAAGAATGCTGAATATGAAGCAACTATCAAACAGATCAAAGTTGATAATGCTGTTGAAGCTGCATTGACTGGTGCGAAAGCAAGAAATGTAAAAGCAGTCAAAGCATTACTTGATCTATCAAAAGCAGACCTTGCAGATGATGGTTCAATCAAAGGATTGGAAGAACAAATCACAAAACTTGTTGCAGGGGAAGATTCAAAGTTCCTTTTTAACACTGAAACCAAGAAAACCAAAATCAAGGGTGCTGCACCTGGTGAAGCAGGAAATGAAGATGTTGATGGTAAACCTGATATGGCTAAGATGTCATATGAAGAAATTGCAACATACCTTGAACAAAACCCTGATGCAGAAATCTAAGCTGCACAGTTAAAGAAAGGATGAAATAACAATGGCTAAATTCGATTCAAAAAGTTTTAATGAAAGAGCATTTGGAAAATATGTTGATGTTGTTCCAAAGCTAAAGAAAAATGAGTTGGTTAAATCCAAAGCATTACAAGCAAATAGTCAGATCAAACAGGCATTCAGTGGTCAAACTGGTGTTGTTTATGCAACCATTCCTATGTACGGAAGAATTGATGGCACACCATTGAATTATGATGGTAAGACTGACATCACTGCTACAAGCACAACTTCCTATGAACGTGGTGTAATTGTAATTGGTAGAGCCAAAGCATGGGTTGAAAATGACTTTGCAGAGGATGTAACAGGTGGTGCAGGTTTCATGTCCAATGTAGCAAGACAAGTTGCTGAATACTGGGATGAAATTGATCAGGACACATTACTTGCAATCATTGAAGGTATCTTCTCCATGACTGGTGCTGCTAACTTAAAGTTTGTAGATGGTCATACCTATAATATCAGTGAAGCAGTGAATGGTTTGGTTCAGGGTTCAACATTGAACACTGCTATTCAAAAAGCAAGTGGTGACAAGAAGAAGAAATTCACTATTTCCATCATGCATTCAGCTATTGCAACCAACCTTGAAAACTTGAAGTTACTTGCATACATGACATACACTGATGCAAATGGTATTGAAAGACAGCTTGAACTTGCAACTTGGAATGGTAGAGCAGTTATTATTGATGATGGTATGCCGACAGCAGAAGTTGCTGAACATTACATCAAGTGTGCTTCTACTGATGTAGGTGCTTTAAAAGTTGTTGCTGATGATGCAACACCAGGTGTTGGTGAAGTCAAGATCACCACTACTGGTATCACAGTTGTTGCAGGTGAATACGTTCTTTATTTGGAAGCATTCACACAGTATACAACTTATGTTCTTGGAAATGGTGCATTCGATTATGAAGATATTGGTGCAGAAGTTCCTTATGCAATGGTTCGTGATGAAAAGACCAGTGGTGGTCAGACATTACTTTACAGCAGACAAAGAAAAGTATTTGCACCTTATGGTATCAGCTTCACAAAGGCTGCTATGGTTACAAATTCACCAACAGATGCAGAATTAAAGACTGCATCAAACTGGGAACTAGTTCATGATGGTGCTGCAACAGGAAAGAAATACTTCGATCACAAAGCAATCCCAATTGCTAGAATTATTTCAAGGGGATAATAAATACCAAGAAAGGGTGATATTGTATGGCATTAAGTGAAGAACTTCAATTGATACTTAACAGTATCAAAACAATTCTGAACAGTTTGACAATAACAGATGCATTTTTAACTGATGTTCTGAAAAGACTGGAATCACTTGGGTACACTGCAACAGATGCAGATACCTGGGTGATTTCTTTTTCAGTCCAAAAGGTTGAAAACAATGTAAAAAATTCATGCAATACCACTTCTATTCCTGATGGACTAATGAAAGCAGCAGTTGATATGGTGTGTGGTGAATTCTTATTCACCAAAAAAGGAACAGGTAAGTTGACAGGGTTTGATATATCGACAGCAGTCAAGCAGATCCAAGGTGGTGACACCAGTGTAACCTTTGCAATTAATGAAGGCACAAGGACACCTGAACAAAGATTGGATTTGCTGATCACCTATTTGATGAACAAAGGAAGGGATGAATTTGTTTCATTCAGGTGTATCAAATGGTAACTGCAATGACTGCTGCAAGATCAGCAATTGAAACATTATACAATGGGACTTGTACTGTTACTGAATATCAATCTTATAAGAAAGATAATAAGTCAACAGGTCATCAAGAAGTTCCAGTGCTAGAAAATCAACCCTGCAAACTTTCCTTTTCAAAAATAAATAATACAAGTCAAACTGAAACTGCTGCAATGGTTGTTCAAACTGCAAAGCTACTGATTGCACCTGAAATTATAATCAAACCTGGTTCAAAGGTGACCATAAAACAGAATGGGATCACTACTGATTATAAAAAAAGTGGTGAACCTGCTATTTATGAAACACATCAGGAGATCATTCTTGAACTATTCAAGGGGTGGGCATAATGCCAAAGTATGGCAAGTGCGATTTTAAAGATTTAAAAAGACTTCAAGAAAACATTGATAACCTTGGAAGCATTGAAGTTAAATTGTTCATTGAAGGTTGTGCAAAGGAACTTGCAGCAAGATTACTTGCAAAGGTGATCAAGCGGACACCAGTTGGTCAATATCCAACGAGTTCAGGGAAAAAGGGTGGTACATTAAGACGTGGATGGACTTCACAATCAACTGGAAGTGGTTCAGAAGGGTTAAAAACACAAGGTACTAAGCAATATGTTGAAACCTTAAAGGTGAATCATTTTGGTGACACCTATGTGGTTGAAATCGTCAATCCATTGCATTATGCATCCTATGTTGAATATGGGCATAGGACAAGAAATCATGAAGGTTGGGTGCAAGGAAAGTTCATGTTGACAATATCAGAACAGGAACTTGATACAGATGCACCAAAGGTAATTGAAAACAAATTGAAAAAACTACTGGGGGAATGCTTCAAATGATTAATTCAATAATTGATTCAATCAGTATTTCAATCAATACAGAATTTGGTGACAGCTATGAAATATATACAGAAAACATTGAACAAGGTTTGAAAGAACCTTGTTTTTCTATTTTGTGCCTTAATCCAACAAATGAACTTTTCTTGGGTAAAAGGTATTACAGAACAAATCAATTCTGTATTCAATACTTTCCTTCAACCGATGACAAAAGTTCTGAATGTAATAATGTTATTGAACGATTGTTTGATTGCCTTGAATTTATTATAGTCACAGGTGATCTTACCATGGGTACAAAGATGAAGGGTGAAGTGGTTGATGGTGTCCTGAACTTCTTTATTAACTATGATATGTTTGTTTATAAGGTTGTTGTGGCAAGTGAACCTATGGAATCATTGGTTGTAAATTCTGATGTGAAAGGATGATGGAATATATGGTAACAAAAAGTAAAGAAGTAATTGAAGCGGTTGGTACATTTTCAAAAGAACAGCTTCTTGGATCCAAAAGATATAGTGATCAAAAAGACATTATCAATGTTCTTCTTACTAATGAAAAGGATTATTCCTTTGAAGAAGTGGATCAGGCAATTGATAAATTTATGAAAGGTAAGGTGAAATAATTATGGCATTAGGTGGTGGAACTTTCGTGACACAAAGTAAGATCCTTCCTGGTTCGTTTATTAACTTTATTTCAGCAGCAAGAGCAAGTGCATCCCTTAGTGATAGGGGAATTGTAGCAATGCCATTTGATCTTGACTGGGGTATTGATAATGAAGTATTTGAAGTGACCAGTGGTGATTTTCAGAAATATGCATTAAAGATTTTTGGTTATGATTACACAAATGATAAGTTGAAAGGTCTTAGAGATCTATTCCTGAACACCAATACACTTTATGCTTACAAGCTAACAAGTGGCGGTGTCAAAGCATCAAATACGTTTGCAACTGCAAATTATTGTGGTATTAGGGGTAATGCATTAAAGATCGTTATTCAACAGAATGCAGATGATGTATCAAAGTATGATGTAAAAACGATCCTGGACACAACTACTGTTGATGTACAAACTGTTTTGACAGCAGCAGGACTTGTTAAAAATGATTTTGTTACATTCAAACCTGCTGCGGTTCTTGCAGTTACAGCTTCAACACCATTGACATTGGGTGCAAATGGGTCAATTGATGGAACTGCTTATTCTGCATTTTTATCTAAGATTGAATCCTATTCATTCAATGCAATTGGTGTTGTTTCAACCGATGCAGTGATTAATGGATTGTTCACTGCATTTTGTTCAAGAATGCGTGATGAACTTGGTGTTAAATTCCAAGCGGTCACTTATCGTAAAGCTGCTAATTATGAAGGTGTCGTTAATGTTAAAAATGCAACCACTGATGCAGGTTGGTCAGAAGCATCCCTTGTGTACTGGGTAACTGGTATCATTTCAGGGTGTGCAGTTAATAAATCAAACCTGAACAAGAAATATGATGGTGAATTCACAATAAATGTGGATTACACACAAACAGCACTTGAAAATTCAATCAAAGCAGGAGAATTCACACTGCACAAGGTTGGATCCGATGTTCGTGTTCTTTCTGATATCAATTCATTGGTGACTATTTCAGACACCAAAGGTGATGTATTCAAAGAGAATCAAACGATCAGGGTTATTGATCAAATTGCAAATGATATTGCAGTTCTGTTCAATACAAAGTATCTTGGTACAGTTCCAAATGATGCAGCAGGAAGAATTAGTCTTTGGGCAGATATCGTAAAACATCATGAACAACTTCAAGACATTAGAGCAATTGAAGAATTCAAAGATTCCAATGTCACAGTTGATCAGGGTATAAGTAAAAAAGCTGTTGTTGTCGGTGATGTTGTGACTGTTGTGAATGCAATGGCACAGCTTTATATGACAGTGACAGTCCAATAAGAAAGGGGGAAATCTGAATGTCAAATGTAACTATGAAGGGTAAAGATACCATTGCAGCAAAACTTGCTGAATGTTTCGTTACTATCAAAGGAAATAGATACAATTTTATGCAGGCAATCAACCTGGAAGCAAAATTTGAAAAGAATAAGACAGAAGTTCCTATTCTTGGAAAGACTGGT
>JAQVBK010000166.1 GCA_028690365.1 Candidatus Cloacimonadota bacterium | reverse complement strand
CATTCTAATTCCCTTCATGAGAAGCAACATTGATTACTACAGAAAAGTTGGAACCCGCAAAGCAAATGCGTTATCAAAACTATCTGTTGCAGGAAGTGCTTTCATTGAAGATAGCCAGATCATCGATTTTAGAGTAGCTTTCGGAGCTGTTGCACCAACCGTTATCAGAGATAAGAAGCTTGAAAAAGAGATAATCGGTATAAATATCAATCAAATCCACCTAAGAATAGATGATATTGTTGAAAAATACAGACAACTCATCAAACCCATAACAGACCAACGATCAACAGAAGAATACCGTCGGGAAACTGCAATTAACCTACTGCGGGACTTTCTACTGAAAATCGCCGGAGCTGAGTCCTTCTAAAATGCAGATACTCAAAGACATTGTTGCTAACGTCCCGGAATATCCAATCAAACAGGTAATCGCCGGGATTCAGAATATTCTGGTGGAAAGCATTCACTGTGGATTATCAACGACGCTTCTGGAAGAGGGACATCCTTTCAGCAGTATCAAAGCATCCGGCAACCTGACAAACATGACTACAAAAACACTTGCTGAACTTTCCTTCTCAGAGATTCAATTGGAAGCCGCCCTGGGAATAGCTGCAATTAACAGCGCCAGTGATATTTCATCTCTAAAACTAACTATGATGAATGCTAAAGAATTACTCGTTCGCAAAGGAAAAGATAAAAAAGTTGCATTGATTGGACATTTTCCTTTCATTGATAAAATTTCCTACGCATTTGCTGAGATTTTTGTTTTTGAATTGTTTCCTCAAGTCGGAGATTACTCTGTTGAAAAGATCCCTGAAATTCTACCTCAGGCTGATGTTTTGGCAATAAGCGCTACCAGTCTGTGCAATCATACTTTTGATAAGATTATGCAGCACAGAAGCAAAAATTGCTTCACTGTTATGCTGGGACCTACAACTCCCCTCTCCCCCATCTTATTCGATTACGGCATAGATGCTCTTTCCGGAGTCTTGGTCAAAAACAATGAACTGGTCAAAATACAGGTAATGGAAGGCGTCTTGTACAGGAATCTGAAAGGTATAGAATTAATAACTATTTTGAAAGATAGCAACAAGAATGATTCAATCATGAGGGGAAATGAGTAATATCTACCAAAAAATCAGTGAGAAAATCACTTCAGGAAAAAATTGTCTGCTTGCCACAGCCATTGCAGTGAATGGACATTCTCCGGTCAAGGTCGGCATGAAAATGTTATTCTGCTCTGGCGAAACAGCTATTGGTACAATCGGAGGCGGTAATCTGGAAAAATTGGTTACTGCAAAGTCTTTGCAATTGATAGCTGAACAATCTTGTTACACTCAAATCTACTCGCTGAATGACGATAAGGTCGATGAAGAAGAATCTGCTGACATGGTCTGTGGCGGTAAGGTTACAATTTTCTACGAGTTCATCAAAGGAGCTGACAACATCTGCATATTTGGAGCCGGACATATTGGCAAAGCACTTCTGCATCACTTGAAATATTTACCCTTCAATGTGACAATGTATGATGACAGACAAGAATACTTGAGAGAATGCGAAAATGAAGCTAAAAGTGTATTACTTGATAGAAATAGTCTAATAAAAAATCTTAGAATGCCTGCAGGAAGCTGTGTTGTTATAGCTACTTATTCCCACGATTTTGATTATGAAATATTGAGAACTATTTTCGAGACAGATATTGAATTTAAGTATATCGGCATAATTGCCTCCGTCATAAAAGCAAAAACAATACTTGATTCTCTACACCATGATTTTCCAAATAGGCAATTCGCTAATCTCTACACTCCAATTGGATTATCTCTGGGTGGGAATTCACCGCAGGAAATTGCTCTCTCCATCATCAGTGAAATTCAGGCTGTAAAAAATAACAAAAAAGTTAATCATTTGCGGATTAGCTGAGTAAAACCATGCTGCACATTGTAACCGGTGAAATGAATTGTGGGAAAACTGCAAAAATAAGAGAAATACATAAAATGTACGGTGGAGATGGTTTTGTTTCAGATAAAATTTTCTCAGAAGATCAACATATAGGCTATGAACTATCTGCATTGGGTTCAAATGAGAAATGGGTTTTAGCAAAAAAAACAGACCTAATAGACGAAGCTTGGACAAACTCGCTTATACAAGGTGAATTCCAGCTTAATAAAGAAGTTTTTTCTCATGCAATTACCAGGATAGAAGAAATGATGATAGAGAGAATCAAACCGATCTTTCTCGACGAAATAGGTTACCTCGAGGTCAGAAAACAGGAAGGTTTCTACAAAATTATTGAACAACTAACCAGCTATCCTTATGATGTTTATCTGGTTATCAGAATTAGTTGTCTGCAGGATGCTATCAGAATTTTTAACTTGAAAAATTATAGAATTTTAAATTTGAATTATAAAAATAACAGGAGATATTATGATCAATCTGACAATTAATCTCAATCTGGAAAATAAGCAACTAGTCAGTAAAATCATTTAAAACGCTTCTCAGATTGACAATTTTTGATTGTTTTTAATTCAGGAGAAAATGCAGAGGAGGTAATTTGAGAATAGGTTTTGGTTATGATGTTCACAAACTGGTTCCAAACAGAAAACTAATTTTGGGTGGAGTAACTGTTCCGTTTGATAAAGGGTTGCTGGGGCACTCGGATGCTGATGTTCTAATTCACGCAATAATTGATGCTTTGCTGGGAGCACTGGCATTGGGTGATATCGGCAAACTTTTTCCTGACAGTAAAGCTCAGTATAAAGACATTGATAGCAGAATTTTACTGAAAAGAGTTTTTCAGATTGTTAAGGAGAATAAATACAGGATTGGTAATTTGGATTCCACTGTTTGTGCTCAGGAGCCAAAGCTGAGAAATTTTATTTTGGAAATGCGGAAGAATCTAGCAAATGATTTGGAGACAAATATCACAAACATCTCAGTAAAAGCAACTACAGAAGAACATCTTGGCATAAGTGGTTCACAAGAAGGTATAACAGCTCATTGTATTGTTCTTCTGACCGAAAATTTTGACAAAACAGAATAAGAGTGAATTTCAAATGTTGAAAGAGATTAACACTTTAGATGGATTTTATAAAAAAGGAGGTTACATGAAGAAGGTACTTTTGATAATTCTGATTACTGCTATCACTCAACTTATGCTGTTGGGCGGAGAAGGTGAAATTTCTAATGAAGGTTTTTCAATGGGTGGAGCAGCCGGTTCAATTTCTATCAACGGAAGTAATTACACCCAGATCAGGTTGATGCCTGAACTAACTTTCGGCAAATTTGGAATTGGGTTGGATATTGATCTCTTAATCGATCCGGAAGGTAACATCAGGGAAGAAGACTGGGATGATTTTGAAGACTATGTTAATAAGATTCTCTACGTTCGATATGGTCATCGGGGCGATCCCTTTTACGGGAAAGTTGGAAGTTTCACAGATTATACTCTGGGGCATGGCTTGGTTATTGGCGGTTACACCAACATGCTACGCTACCCTGAGTTCAGGCAGATTGGCTTAATGCTTGGAGTTCAACTGCCACCGGCAGACATGAACATTGAAGCTTTTTCATCAAACATTTACAGAAATGAGATTCTGGCAGGTAGAATCAGCGCAGCTCCACTATCTTTTCTGGATTTCCCGGTTCTGAGCAAAATCAGATTCGGCAGCACAATTGCCACTGACAGAGATCAGATAAAAGGTTTGGAAGATTCAGATGACGACAATTATCCTGACGTTTTTGACGATTATCCCTATGATGATAACTGGTATAATGAAGTTGATAAAAATATTGAATACTGGCGCTCTCTTTATACAGAAATTATAGAAAAAGATGGTGGAGTTTACACTGAAGAAGGTTTTCATGAATGGTTTGACAACTCGGAGAATTTATATAGAAATCCTTCTTTTGATAATTTCAAAGAAGATGAAGTGACTGTTGTTGGTTTAGATTATGAAGTACCCTTATTGGAGAAAGATCTTTTCAAATTAGGTCATTATGCAGAATACGCACAAATTATTGATAGTGGATATGGCTTCATCTTCCCCGGTTTCTACTCTAAATTTTTAATTTTCCATGCTAAACTGGAATTTCGTTTTTATGGAGAAGATTTCGAACCGTCCTTTTTCGATCAGCTTTATGACCAAAACAGAGCAAGTGCTTATAAATCTTTAAATACAGATAGTATACTTGTTGCATCAGTTGTAACGAAAGAACAGTCAATTCAGGGCATTAATGAATCACAGGGTTGGTTCGGCAGTTTGACTTCAGACCTGAAATTATTTACCATCACAGTTAGTTACGAAGATATGTATGGAGATGATATAACTAACGGTAAATCAATCTGGGGTATTGCAGCCCTGAAACCTAATCTTATACCAAAAGTTTCTGTTGCTGAATTAACTTATTCCCAGAGACGAGTTGAAAATGTTCTTGAAGATTTGAAAACTCCTACAACCTATATCACAGGGAAAGCCGGATATGCTATGGGCGAAAGCACTACTCTTGTGGCAAAATACACAGAAAGATATATTGATCTTGATGGAAATGGAGAAATTAAAGGTTCAGATGAAACTTTGAAAAGTTTTGGTTTTGGAGTAGAATTCAGATTCTAGAAATAAAAGGCAGTCTCGACTGCCTTTTTTTAACTGTTATTTCGAAAAGAAGAAAGCGTCGAAATCATAACCAACTGAAAAATAATGGGCAAGGTTTAAATTTTTATCGATTCCTTCTGCAAAGATAATCGGTCCGAAAATTGTCTTGATCCCAAATCTTATACCTCCTCCTAGAAAATAATCTTCAATTTGCCAGTTGTCATTAGTACTCAAAGAAGTTGCATTGACTTGAAAATCTAAAAACATTCTCCTAAAAGGATTAACTCTTACCGTTATAATGTGTTGATTGAAGGTTGGAGCGCTAAATTCATAGGCATAATATCCTAAGGAATTCTTCAATCCACCAACGTAAAAGGGTTCAATATAAAAAGATTTGGTATTGAAATGATTTCCGTAGTTACCTTCGTACAAGAAAGAGATATGTCTATTAGCAGACACAGCTGAAAGAAATCTGATATTCAATCTGCTGTAGGCTACATCACTAATTCTATTTTCAGTTGTTTTGGTAAATCTGGCATAAAATGATTTCCCCTTCATAGGAAAAACATAATCATCAAGCGTCTCATGATATAGTTTCAAGCCAGCACCTGCTGAGTTGAAATCATAACCATTATAAAAATCTGATATTCCACGACTAAACTCTGTTTTGTAATAGAATACAAAACCTTCCAGACAAGCAATCTTCCCTGCAAATAATCCAACTCCGGTTGTTATTCCCCATTTTTTCGATTTGAAGCTTTTACTTTTTTTGTGTTCATTGTCGTATGCAAAAATTGTCTGTTCAACAAAATTCGGATATATTCGATAATAACCGCCCCATATTCTGCCAAAGTTTTTTGCGTAATCAAGATTAATACTCTTTTTATTCCCACCCTGTAATCCCAGCAATAACCGTGAATTTTTGAGTAATGAATTATTCAAATCCAAGGTTACTCCCAGACTAAAATCATCATCGAGATTGTAGCACAAATCCAAACCCAACCAACGTCTCTCTTTCTCCTGTACTACCAATTCAAGTTTATTTTCACCGTTCTCAACAGTTAAGCGAGGATATACTTTGTCAAAAAGTTCAGTACTGTAGACGTTTTTCACAGCATCCAATATTTGCCTTTTTGTGTAGGTGTTACTCTTTGATAAGCCTGAGAATTCTTTTATTTTTGAACTGCTGATAAATTGACTACCCTGAATTTCTATACCAGAAATATCTACATTCTGTTCAATCAATCTTTCTGTTTTTTTTGTTTTATTATTTTTACGTGGTAATTTTAAAATATTGTCAATTTCTTCAAGAGCTGCTTTTTCTCCAGTTTCAATTATTTCCGAGAAATTTGAAAAGTTGAATGAGGAGACTCCTGAAAGATCTGGTGTAATCAATAAATCGCAATAATTTGTTGAGTGATGGATTTTTTCCAGCATGTTAATATTAATAGTCTGGTTTAACACATCGAAAACGGTTATCAGGTTTTCTTCATTTTTCATCTCTGTGTTTGTTTTTACTCCAATAATGAAGTCTATGCCTTCTTTGTAGGCTATTTCAGCCGGCAGATTTGAAGTTATTCCACCATCAATACAGAGATTCCCATTAACTCTGACAGGTTTAAATATTGAGGGAATTGACATTGAGGCTCTCAATACTTCATGCAAACACCCTTCTCTGAAAACCACCTGCTCACCTGTGAGAATATCGGAAGCTGTACAGGAAAACGGAATATCGAAATCAGAAAAATCTCTGTATGTATTGTAAGGATAAGTAATTTCAAAGAAAAAATTAATCAACTTGTTGCCAACAATTATTCCCTGCGGAAGACTAACACGGTAATTTTTAAGTATTGGCAGGCGGAAATTATTAAACAAAGCCCACCTTTTCTGACTAATTGCTAAATTGTCTCTGCTGATATCTTCCTCAAGCAATTCTATCCAATTTGTATTCAAGAACAAATCTTCAATCTCTTCACCTGAATAGCCAATAGAATAAAGTGCTCCTATTACTGCTCCCATACTGGTTCCGGTAATGTAATCAATTTTTATATTGTGTCGGTCCAGTACTTTGAGAACTCCAATATGGGCAACGCTTCTTGCTCCGCCACCACTGAGAACCAGTGCCGTTTTTTGTTGAGCAAACAGTCCGGCAAAAAAACATAACATAAGAAGATAAACTGCTTTCCTCATCAACTCTCCGCCTGAAATAATTATGTTAATCTTAGCATTTTCGAGAGGCTTTTTAGTCAAGTTAAGAAAAATATATTCACAAAAAAAGCGGGTTTGGATTTCTCGCTTTCAGATTTTTGAAATTGAAAATCGACATTTGTAAAATAGATTAATCGGAGTACAAAGAAATATGTTTTTACTTCTAACTGCGTCCTTATTCCTTATTATGATGGGCTTGGGTTTATTGAAACACCATATATCAGACAATAATAACAGACTTTCATTTTCAATTATTGTTGCATGCCGAAATGAAGAGAAAAACTTGAGTGATCTGTTCAGGGCACTCAATAAGCTCGATTATTTTGAAGGTTTATGGGAAATTATTTTGGTTGATGATAATTCAGAAGACAACAGCCTGCTTTTGCTAAAAAAATATGCATCCAAACATAAACATGTAAGAGTTATCAGTTTGAAAGATGTAAACCTGTCCGGCAAAAGAGAAGCTCTTAATCAGGGTGTTTCAAGTGCTGTAAATGATGTAATCCTTCTTACCGATGCA
>JAQVBK010000165.1 GCA_028690365.1 Candidatus Cloacimonadota bacterium | reverse complement strand
TTGTCCCAGAGTGGAGTTTAAGTTATTGACAATAGTAATCTTGGCTATTTCTTCCGGCAATCTGTCGATATCATTAAAAATATCAATCAAATCTTTGGTTTCACCACTTTGAGATACTCCGATAATTGTATCATGATTACGTAGACTTCGGCTATATTGCCCCCTGAAATCTCCGGGTAAAATTGGTATCAACTCAACTCCGGCGATTTCATTAAAGAATAATGCTCCAACCTTAGCAGCATGAAAAGATGAGCCGCAGGCAATTGAATAGATATTTCTATTGTGTTGAATTGTTTGTTTGATAATGCTAAGAAATTGCTCAACACCGTCATTTACCTCTTTTACATCTTTTGTTTCAGCAATTGAATCAAGAGCTTTTGCTACAAGAAGTTTTGCTTTATCAAATTTCTTGCCTATCAATTCTATAAATGTATTTTTCTCTGAGGAAAAGAAGAATTTTTTCTCAAAATTCTCCTTGGTTAGTTCTTCGTAAATCTGAGGATATTTTTCCTTTATCAATCTATAGAATTTACAGGCAGTCTTTGAATTAGCAAACTCTTCAAATATCTCCAAATGATTTTTTTCTTCTGCTGCAACAATTTTATTATAGAGCTCTTCAATCTCTCCATTAAGTTTTTCATTCTCTATAAAATCAGTCATGTGTCTTCTTGAATTTGAACCGCCGGTGTATAGTTTTATCAGTTTCCCCGTAGTTTCAATTTCCGCATTGATTTCCTGTTCCATAAAATACTCAAACTCCGGTAGAAGTTCAGTATCCTCCGCTCTCAGTTTAGAAGAGGTAGGACTGCGGAAAACTTCACTTCCTTTCTTCATAGTGGTCTTACTTTTTTTATCTACTGAATCTTTGTACAGGAAGGTCTTATAGTAATCAGAAGTAAACTCAATAAATTCGCCTTCTTTTAGATCCACCAAAGTTTTGGTAAATCTGAGAATAGCGGTGAGGTCGGAAGATGCCAAAGCAAAATTGTTATCATCAACTGAACCTATCCCAAAATATAAACTGCTGCCTGCTTTAATAGCATACATCACCTCAGTAACCGGATCTGCAATTACTGCTGCAAATGAACCGATAGTTTTATTTGAAGCTCTGATAATAGCATTTCTCATAGCAAGTTTTCTAATTTCAATATCATTCTGCTGTTTAACAGAGTGCTTATCCAACTCTATATCAAAATAGTGCTCAACAGTGTGGACAAGCATCTCCCCATCATTATCGGAAAGAACATCGTGACCTTCGGAAATAAGGAAATTCTTTAGCTCTCTGGTATTGGTAATATTGCCATTGTGTGCACCATAAATGAATTTCTTACACCTGACTACATGAGGTTGAGAATTAACCTTGTCTACTCTGCCAAAAGTCGCCCATCGTACCTGTCCGCAAAATAATCTGCCCTCTTCATTCTCAATTCCAAGTGTTTTAACCAGAGTACTGGGTGCTCCTACATCTTTAAGAAGTTTTACCTCAGTTCCCTTTTGAAAGGCTGCTCCGGTTGAATCATATCCCCTATACTCAAGCGATTTGAGTAATCTTGAAGCATATTGTCCGATATTCACTGAAGTTTTGGCAAGACTGAGTCCAAGGACTCCACAACCAACACCAAATACCGGAACGGGTATTGTAAAATTTAACCGTTGAAGAACATTAGTAAGTTTTGACATTATTTCTCCTATTTTATAAAATTTTTCATTATTAATTTCGCTATTTCTAAATCAAAAGGTTCAGTAATTTTTATATTTGTTTCAGGAACTTCCACCACAAAAACAGGTTGATTATAGAATTCAAAAATACCGGCGTCATCAGTGAAAATTTTACTCTCTTTTTTCGCCAAAGAATGATATTTCAAAATCTTTTCCAAAATAAAAATTTGTGGAGTATGAACAGAAACTATTGAATCTCTGTTGAGAGTCTGTTTTACCAGACTACCTTGAATTTCTTTTATTGTATATTTAACCCTCGAAACCGGTATTGCTGCACCATATTGAGCTGCTTTTTCTGCTAACACAGTAATCTCGGCATGCCGCACAAACGGTCTTACAGCATCATGAATTGCACAAAGTTCGCAATCCTTACTACAATTCTGCAAAGCATTAAAGACTGATTCCTGGCGAGTCCTCCCCCCTTTAACAAACTTCAGATTCAGATTGAAAAATTCTTCGTCTATCTGTTTTGAATGAAAATCAAACTCCCTCTCAGATAATGAAACAATTATTTCCTGAACAAGAGGATGATCAGAAAAAGCATCTATTGTGTGATAGATTAGCGGTCTGCCATTTAAAGTAACAAACTGTTTCGCCAGCTCTCCACCAAAACGTCTGCCAATTCCTCCGGCAGTAATGATTACTGATATCATTGCGTTCAAACCATTCATTAAAAATCAGGCCACAAACTCAAATAGTAACTGGGGCTGCTTGTTTCCATGAAATCTGTACTCCAGGTGATATCTAAACGAAGTACAAAATATCCAATATTTAGTCTGGGTCCAAAACCAAAGCCCATTTTCAAGTCTTCCAGTGTTCCATCTCTGATCCCTCTGTAACTTTCATCCCAGATAGAACCGACATCAACAAACATACTTCCTCTGATATTTTGGATTGCCAGTGGCAAAGGAAAACCCATTTTAAAGTAATCCAAAAATGGATATCTCAATTCCAGAGAGCCTAAGAATTTTTTCGGAGCTTCTTCCACAGCATTTTTCTCATCATCACTGACATAACCCCTAACTCCGTTAAAACCTTCGAGATCAAACTGTTGTGGTCTATCTCCAAAACTTGCCCCCCCAATTACTCTTGCTGCCAGACAGTATCGTTTGGCAAAGTACTGGTAACCTCTCAGATCGAGATAAAATGTCCTGAAATCTCTATTTTTCGAAGAAATACCTTCTAAGTAGCTAGCAGAACCACGCCACCCTGATATTGGACCAGTACTGCCATATAAGGCATTGTCATGCACCAGAGATACCATAGGTTGATACATGTATGATGAATGTTTAGGATAGTACACAGACTCTGTCCAGTCACTCCAGTCGCCGACAGAATTACGTCTGGCAAAATCTATTTTTTCTTCATAGTAGTACAAATAATTAAAGAACTCCAGACGCCAAAAGCGATTAAACGGATATCTGGTAAGGAATTGCGCACCATAATAGTATTCCCTGTTTCTCTGATAATAGTATTTTGAAGGTTCACTTACAGGAATAATTTTATAAATTGTTTCATCGGTAGTTTTAAATATACCAAATCCATAATCAATCCTATTCTTCAGATAGAGATAAGAAAAACTGAAATCAGAATCCAGGATATTCCCTGCCAGTCCAGCCGAAACATTGATGCCGTGATTTCCCATCAAATCACTAAAACTTAGATGCAGTTCACCTATCATACCAACCGAACTTGCATAAGCTACTCCACCCCATACATAATCGAGATGGAACTCAGGTTTGTAATCATTTATCACCGGAATACTTTCTGGAGCAGTTGGCTTCTCATCCAGTTTCCGGTTTTTGCTTCTTGCCATTATGCTATCAGCAAAAGCAAGTTTGTCTTCCTGATTAACTCTTATTCTACTTTCTTTCCTAATTCTCTTTTTGTCATCCTTTGCTTCTCTTTCACCATATAACTGATAACGATCCAAGTTAAAAACCTCCCGGAAATCATCTGTAAAGGTAACTTCTTCAGGTTTTCTGTAAAAAGAAAATTCAGTTTTCTCAAGGGGATTGTATTTTAGATAGATATCCCATCCGTTGTTGTAGTAACAGGACATAATAAGATATTCATCATTCACAGACAGATCTCCACCTGTAATACCCGATAAAACTCTTGTAACTTCGCCTCTCTCATTTGTAGATAGATTGATAACATCAAAATTTGAAACTCCGGTGCGTTCAGTCAGGAAATAGAGTTTTGTTCCTGTACTATCTGGAATAGGATTATAATTATCATATTCATCAAAGGTAATTTGACAGAATTTTTGAGAATTCAAATCATAACTAAAAATATTTTTTCTTAGCCGGGAAAACACAAATGGACGTATTTCCTGGTCGGAGAAAGTACGCTCTGAAGTGAAAAAAATCTTATTGCCGTCAGCAGACCAGCGTGGCTGATAATCCAAATAGCGATCGTCAGTTATTCTGGTCAGTACTTCAGTTTCAAATTCATAGATAAACAAATCGTTTTTTACTCCTTTCTGAGCAGAAAAAACCATCTTCTTGCCATCTCTGGATATATCAAGTTCATAGATTGCAGCAAAATCAGGCAGCAACAAGCTTCCAATATTTTTATTTTTTTCTGTATCGCGGTAATAGATAATGTCTTTATCAACACTTCGGGCTACAAAAGCAAAAGTCTTACCATCAGGAAACCAAGCCATGCCATTCCGCCTAAAATGAAAATCTTCATATTTCCCCACTAGTTCGCCGGTTACCATTCTTTTAGGAGAAGAGGTTTTATGAATCGAGCTGTACCAGATACTTGAGCGCAATCTCTTGTTTGAAAAGAAAATATAGTTTCTGCCATCAGGTGAAATTCTGGGAGTAAAATTATAGTAAGAATCATCTTTTTGGGTATTGGTTAATTGGCTGAAAACTTCATTTGGTACGTCATATTCTTTTACTTTATCCGCATATTTTTTACGCAGATGCGTCTTCCATCGACTCTGAATCTCCTCAAAGGTCAGTCCAAAATTTTTCTTAAATGCATTATCCTGATTAGATGCAATTCTTATTGAATAAAACAGTTTCATCACTTTATCTTCACCGTACTCATCGGCAATGTATTTAAGAAATGACTCACCCATTCGGTAAGCAAAATAACCATCCAGATTTTCCATTTGAGGCATATAACCATTGATAACCATATCCATCATGATCATTTCATTGTAAACGTTGGTTCCACCGATTGAATTAAACTCAGGGAGACCTTCTGAAAACCAGAATGGAAATCGACCTCCGGTCAACCCTAAAATCCTTGAAGAAGCAGATTCATAAGTTATGCCATTTATGTAGGCATGAGTGAGTTCGTGAATAAGTACTTCTTCCAACTCCAGATAACTCCCGTTGAAAGGAACAACAACCCTGTTCTTCAGACTCTCAGTAAAACCACCTACAGCTTCATTCAATAAGGGATCAATTATATTTGTTTTCTGGAAATCAAGATGAGTATGGTAGACAATTAAAGGAATTTTATCGCGTAATGGAATGTTAAATTTACTCTGGAGATAATAATAGGCTTCTTCGGCCATGAGGACAAGCTTCTGACCAAATTCTTCTTCTCCCTTTATAAAATAAATATCAAAATGAATTGTTTTTATTTTTGACCACTCAATCTGATCTACGTGGACTTTGTTCTGGCCAAATGCCCAACAAACAATTACAAGGCTACTCATTATCATTGTCAGTATATTCTTCTTCATAATATCCTTCTGTAACAGTTTTTTTAGTTTAATAATCTTGGTTCACTAAAGACAGTTTTAAATAAAAATGTCTGCTAGAAACTCAAAAAACTTTGATAGTGAAATATTTTTTCGGATTCTTTTTTATGTCTGTCAACAGCGAATCAAGTCTACCGGAAGCATTTCTGATATTCTCATAAAGTTCTTTATCGCTCAAAAGCAGCTGCAGACTACCGTCTTCCCTGTTCATTTTATTTACCACAGATTTGAATTCAGATAAAGCATCTTTCATTTCGGTAATTGTCTCATCCGCATTCCTGATAACAGATTCAGTTGAATTAACGGCTCCGGAAAAAGATGATTCATTATCTGAAATAAATCTTTCAATTTTTTCTACTACCAGGTTACCCTTTACAAGCATTCTGTTCAACTGTTCTGAATTACCACTCAAATAAGTTCCTGCATTTTCTATAAGAACAGAAGTACTGTCAATCATCTTGTCGATCTGCGTTACCAATTGCACTTCTCTGATCTCTGTCAGAAGCAATTGAACTTCTTCGGCAATACTCCCGACTTGTTTCAATAAAACTGCAAATCCCGGTGATAATTGACCACTGTGAACTTCGTTGGTTTTTAATAGTTTTGAGCTAGTTCCAGGAATTATGTTTATTTGTTTATGTCCCATCAAATCTGTTTCTTCAATTAGAAATCCGGTATCCTCTTTTAAAGGATAAGGCAAAACAACCCTCATTGAGACTAATACTCCTGATTCAGACAGATCTATCTTCATCACTCTGCCCTTCTCTAACCCTGAAATAGCTACACTATCGCCCGGCTCAAGTCCTGCTGCCGTAGGGAAATTTACTGTTAATACAGTGAATTGCTTCAATGGCAGAATATCCCTAAGCCAGCTGTATCCTATTATCAATATCAAAAAAGCCAATAAAGAGAACAAGCCTACTTTTATCTGATATTCATCTTTTTTATCAAAAAACTGCATTGTGTCTCCATTACTTCAGATTTATTATACTTTTCCAAAACGACGCTGACGATTCTGATAATCCAGAACAGCATCCAAAAATTCATCTTTCCCAAAATCAGGCCAAAGTGTATCGGTAAACCAAAATTCTGAATAAGCACTTTGCCAAATCAAATAATTGGAGAGCCTGTACTCCCCACTGGTTCTGATAATCAAATCAGGATCAGGGTATTGAGCAGTATACAGATATGAAGAAATCAGGGATTCCGATATGTCATCGCGTTTGATTTTACCCTTTTCAATATCCTCAGCAATTTGCTGAACTGCTTCAGTTATTTCGATTCTGCCACCATAATTCATAGCAATATTCAGTCGCATTCCTGTATTAGTCCAACTCATTTGACAAGTTTTGTGGATTTTCTCCCGATAGCTTTCCGAAATGTGTTTTTTTGAACCAATAAAATTTACTATCACGTTATTATCTGAAAGCTCTTTTATCTCTTTAACCAGATAATTTTGAATCATTTTCAGTAAAGCCTGAACCTCAGTTTTCGGACGATTCCAGTTCTCTGTTGAAAAAGCGTAGAGAGTCATGCATTCCAGTTCAATTTCAACTCCAGCCTCTATGACAGCCCTTACTGATTTAACGCCAGCCTGATGACCAAATAACCTATTTTTCCCTCTTTGCTTTGCCCATCTGCCGTTTCCATCCATAATTATTGCTATATGGCGAGGCATTTTTTCTTTTGAAAGCAAGGATATTTTCTCATGATAATCCATTTCTATGCCTCTTTGATATTTTTCATAGCTGATAGTTTAAGAAAAGCATTGATGAATCCGTCCAGATTTCCATCCATGACTGCAGAAGTATTACCAACTTCAAAATTAGTACGATGATCCTTAACCAACTGGTAGGGATGAAATACATAAGAACGAAACTGACTGCCCCAGC
>JAQVBK010000164.1 GCA_028690365.1 Candidatus Cloacimonadota bacterium | reverse complement strand
GGTACTCAGATTATTGTATTTATTGCTTTGATGTTTATTGGTAATGCATGGTTATTTGGTATAATGGTTTGCTATGTATTATTATGCTATGGTGGTGGATTTGGTACAATGCCATCTTTTGTTGGTGATATTTTTACAGCCAGATTAATGCCTGTTGTGTATGGAACTATATTGACAGCCTGGTCGGCTGCTGGTATCGTAGGTCCTCAGATTGCCGCTTATATAAAAGATACTTATGGGTTAGCAGCTCCTAAATATACATTCATCGCTGGGGCAGTTATGCTTACATTAGGTTTGGCGATAGCGTTTACGCTAAATAACAAATCAATGAATCATCAGCACGAATAAGAAAATTTTCATTCTGACAAATACCTTCATTTTGAAGGTATTTGTTTTTTTATCTTGATGTAAGATGAGCCAACAAGACATCAAAATATCTTGTGCAATATTAGCAGGCGGTAAAGCAACCCGTTTCAATGGGGAAAATAAAGCTCTGTTAAGACTAGGCTCTTTATCAAACTTGGAAAAAATTATTGAAATTGGCAATCAACTATTTTCTGAAACATTATTGATAACTAATACTCCTAAAGATTATTTTAATTTAGAGGGGATACTTTGTATTGAAGACGAAATTGCAAATGTCGGTCCTCTGGGAGGAATATATTCTGCTCTGAAAAGATCGAATCAAGATGCAGTTTTTGTTTTTGCTTGTGATATGCCGTTTCTTAATCGTGAAATTATCAAAGAGGAAATCAAACTATTCAGAACTCATCAATCGGAAATAATAGTGCCTAGAGTAGATAATTTAATTGAACCACTACACTCAATTTACAGCAAAAAAATAACTCAGAAGCTTGAACAGTATTTGTTAACAACGAATGATTATTCGATAAGAAAATTCTATCAAAAATCAGATGTTTATTTCTGGGACGTAGTTCAATCTGATCTTACCAGAAAGGCCTTTTTCAATATTAATAGCCAAATAGACCTTCTAGATGCTGAATATCTAAATAAAGCAAAACCTATTTGAATATTTCTCTTCTAATGTAATAGATACTCTTTAAACAAACTTACTAATTTTCTCAACTTACAAAGACAACAGAGAAATTAAGCTTAAGCAAATCTTTGTTAGATAAATTATAAATTATCTCAATAAATAAGACATAATCAACATTTTCATATGTTTAGATTTTTTCACGTTCTACTGTTGGTGTAAATGGTGAATTTCGTTCTAATAGCGCTAATCCCATTATTTCTCTAGCTCTGTTCAGGGCATCATCGATATTGCCTAAAAAATTGTCTCGTCCCACTTCATCTAGAAACCCTGCTCTTTCAAAAGCAATAAGAGGCTGAGAATGAACTCCTGAAAAAATCAATAGAGTATTGTCTTTTTTACATTGAGTATTAAGCTCACGCAAAACATGTAAAGCAGATGCATCTACCGAAATAACATTTCTGATTCTAATGATAAGGGCTTTGGGAGGTTTTTCTACCTGTCGAATGGTATTCTTAAAAGTATCAATCATTCCAAAGAAAAATGGTCCAATAACTTCAAAAACCTCAACTCCTTCAGGTACTTGTCTCAATTTTAATGCATTTGGATCTTCTTTTTCGTCTTCATCTCCACGCAACATTTTTGTAATCATTCCAACATTAGAAATTTCGGCCATTCTTTTGATGAATAACATCGCAGACAGTATTACACCTACTTGAACAGCAACTGTTAAATCAACTAAGACTGTCAAAATGAAAGTAAGTACTAATACAAAAGCATCGCTTCGGGGACCTTTAAGAATTGAAGAAAAATGATGCAATTCACTCATGTTGTAGCTTACAACAACCAATATCCCGGATAAAGCAGATAATGGTATCAATTTAGCCATTGGTGCAAATAACAATAAAAGTAAAGCTAATACAATTGCATGGATTATGCCGGCAACTGGGGTTTTCCCACCACTTTTTACATTTGTTGCTGTTCTGGCAATTGCTCCTGTAGCTGGGATTCCACCGAACATAACGCTAAAGAAATTTGCTATTCCCTGTCCAATTAATTCTATATTAGGGCGATGTTTACCTCCAATCATGCCATCTGCTACTGTTGCAGATAGAAGCGACTCGATTGCGGCTAAAAGTGCAATGGTGAATGCCGGTTGAATCAATCCTTTCATCTGGACAAAGGTAAAATCGGGCAATGACGGAGCAGGAAGCACTCGTGGTAAGTCTCCAAAACGTGACCCTATAGTCTCAACATTTAGTTTAAGGATTGAGGCAATGATTGTAGCCACCAGCATCCCAATCAACATCGCAGGAAGTTTTGGATAGAACTTCCTCAGAAAAATTATTATAATAACAGTGCCAACTCCAACTAGCGTAGATTGCAAACTAAGTGTGGAAAGGTGACTCAAATACATGTGCCATTTTTCGATAAATTCAGCCGGAACTGTTTCTATCTTTAATCCAAAAAAATCTTTTATTTGAGTTGATAGAATCACTACTGCAATGCCGGTAGTAAAGCCAGTTGTTACAGGGAAAGGGATAAATTTTATTAGAGCACCGAAGCGAAACAACCCGAAAAGAACTAGCATGATTCCCGACATCAATGTGCATACTGCAAGTCCGTTATAGCCATATTTCACCATAATACCGGATACAAGAATAACAAACGCTCCCGTTGGACCACCTATCTGGACTTTGCTCCCACCTATGGCTGAAATAATAAAACCAGCTATAATGGCTGTAAATATACCTCTTTCAGGTGGGAGTCCGCTTGCAATAGCAAAGGCCATTGCTAGTGGCAAAGCGACTACTCCAACTGTTATTCCTGCGAAAACGTCAGCAATAGCTTTTTCCCGAGAATAGTGTTTCAACTCGGTAAATAATTTTGGTGTAAAAGACATTTTTTCTCCTCTATTCATTGTTGTTGTGAAATATATTTTAGTTGTAATCAGACAAAACAAAGTAAATAGTTCCTCGCTTGTTCCCATTCTTCAATAAGGTCATAAAATTATTCTGACTCAACAAAAAATAAATACTAGAAATCAACTTAAAATAGGTATGGGAAGTAGGACAGAGGATTAAAGATATAATGTTTACAGGTTTATGACTGATAGCTGAGAAAATGATTGTTTTCTTCAGAAAATTATTCGTTGCTACTGGTCTTTCAAGATTAGCAAGAATAAGCCTAGTGGCGTGTATAATGGCAATTCTGTTTCCAATGCCAATGCTTTCAACTTTTTCTCTTTCAATTAAAGCTTCCGTTAAGAGTTCTTTATCTATATTGACAGGAAGAGGATCATTATGCAAAAGCTTGGTAATGATTGCTTTAATTTTGGAACCTCTGACATTGTAGTAAATACCGCCTGTTTTAAAATGTTTTCCAGAGAGAACTCTTCCGTTTGTTAGATATTCTCGATATTGTTGATGATAAACTTTTTGTTTTGATTAACCACTCAATTAGTTGAGCTCTGGGAAAACGATGTTGGCGATTTATTCTCATGAATGAGATTTCTCCTGAAGAAATCCATCGATAAATTGTTTTCTCTTTTACTTTGAGAAGATGAGAGACCTCTTTTACGCCAATATCCATAATCATTTATGTCCTTTATTTACTTTTTTGAAGACATTTGTGTACATTGCGTTTAGGTGTCAAATTGATTTATTATATTCTGCAATTGACTGAAATCAATGTAGATAGAGAATAATTAATGAGGGATCGTTATCTTTCTTATGGTTGTTACCGTAGTCTTTTCTTATAATTGTTTATTTTAAATTGTGAAGACTCGTTTGTGTAGATCTATGCAATTTGCTCTTTTTTAAATTTATCCTTGACTTTGAAATAGCTAAAA
The DNA here is from genome assembly GCA_028690365.1 of Candidatus Cloacimonadota bacterium. Taxonomy (GTDB): domain Bacteria; phylum Cloacimonadota; class Cloacimonadia; order Cloacimonadales; family JAQVBK01; genus JAQVBK01. Next base: position 3,502 of record JAQVBK010000164.1, on the reverse strand, counting down.
AAAGAGTGTTTTAAAAAAATAATTTTATTTTCGGAGACATAATGATTGAAGTAATTGTAGAAAAATGTGTAGGATGCGGTTTGTGTCTTAAAAGCTGTGCTTATGGAGCGATAAGTATAACTGAGAAGATCGCTGAAATCAACACTGACAAATGTACTCTTTGTGGAGCTTGTGTCAGTACGTGTCCATTTGAAGCAATAATGATTAGAAAACTCAGTAGAGAAAACATCGATAAAAACCTTTATAAGGGTGTCTGGGTTTATGCAGAACAGAAAGAAGGAGTTATTGCTCCTGTGGTTTTTGAATTACTCGGTAAAGGAAGCGAATTAGCTTCAGAATTGGGAGTTGAGCTGACAGCAGTTTTGCTGGGACACAATATCTCGCATCTCTGTAATGACCTCATCAAATATGGAGCTGACAAAGTAATATTCATTGATGATATTGATTTAAAAGATATGATTGATCACAAATACTCTGATACTTTGGTTGAATTGGCAAACAAGTATAAACCTCAGATTATTTTATCGGGAGCCACTGTTACCGGCAGATCTTTTATCCCCAGAGTAGCAGTAGAATTGAAGACCGGATTAACAGCTGATTGTACTGGATTGGAGATTGATAAATCAACTAATAATTTGTTACAGACCAGACCGGCATTTGGCGGCAATATAATGGCAACAATTGTAACTCCGAACCACTTACCTCAAATGGCAACGGTTAGACACAAGGTAATGATGCCTCTGGAGAAGGATGAGTCCAGAACCGGTGCGATAATCGAAGAAAAACTAACGAATAGAGCAATCAGTGATTTAGTTGAATTTTTAGAAACTGTACATGGAACTGAAAAGACAATTAACATTACTGAGGCAAACATTATTGTCTCGGGTGGAAGAGGTTTGAAAGAAGCTAAAAATTTTTCAATGATAGAAGAATTGGCTTTAGTTTTGGGTGGAGCAGTAGGTGCATCGAGGGCTGCAGTTGATGCAGAATGGGTATCTTATCCCCATCAGGTTGGACAGACCGGCAAAACAATCAAACCAAAAATATATATTGCTGTGGGAATTTCAGGAGCCATTCAACATCTGGCAGGAATGCAATCGTCTGATTACATAATTGCTATTAACAAAGATGCAAATGCTCCAATATTCAAAATTGCTGATCTGGGTATAGTTGGTGATTTATTTGAAATTGTACCTATGCTTACCAAAAAACTCAAAGAAAACGTGAAAATAATAAGCTGAGGGAGACTAGCTTGAAACTATATTTGCCTACAGCGGTATTCTCCTCAGATGATGTTCGGAATAATGTAGAGTTCACGATTGGCACAAAAACAGATTGTGAAATAAATCTTGTAAATTCAGTTGCTTATCCACCATTAATCAATTGCCACGATCACTTGGTTGGTAATTGGTATCCCAAAGCCGGCAAAGGTAATCATTATATAAATTCCCATATCTGGGTAAAAGATATGAAGGAATCGGAATCAGTGAGAGAGAGAAACAAATTTTGGGTAAATGACGGCAAATTTGATTTATTACTGGAAAAACCTCTGACTCTTGTATGGTTGAGTGTATACAAAAATATATTTTCCGGTGTCGGTGTAGTTCAAGATCATGCCCCAATCCAGCATCCTTCATACTATGAAAGATTCCCAATAAATGTTCTGAAGAATTACAGACAGTGTCATTCTATAACCCTGGGAAATTGGTGGGGTGGAGAGGACATGTTGAAAGAAATGGAACTTACTGAGGGAAAAATGCCATACATTATTCATCTGGGAGAAGGTTTGGATGCTGAAACGAGAGCAGAATTCAGTATTCTGGAAAAGTCTGATCTGTTATGCGAAAATACTCTTATAATTCATGGTATATCCCTATCAGACAAAGAAATAGAAAAGTGTGCAGAAACCGGTACTTCAATAAACTGGTGTCCGTCTTCAAATTATTTTCTCATTGGTAAAACTATTAACATTGATAAATGTATTGAAAGTGGTGTAAACATTGTGCTAGGAACAGATTCTACTCTGACAGGGTCAGTCAATCTTTTTGCTGAAATGCGTTTTATAGTAGAGAATTTTCCACATATCAGTTGTAAACAAATATATAAAATGGTTTCTGCGAATGCGGAGAAAGCTCTTTATCTGGATAAAGGTTCATCGACCTTGCATGATAATGAAGAGAATATCTTAATTCTCAGAAGGAAAGAGTCAGACGAATTCAAGAATTTAGTAATGGCGGACATGGATGATATAGAATTATTCATTTTTCGAAGTATTCCTTTATTTGGCAATTATTCTTTGCTCGAAAATTTTGATTTGAATCCAGGGGACTATTCTTTTTTTGAAATGAAAGGAACTAAAAAATTTATTTTTGGACATCCGGAAATATACATGGAAAAGATTAATAAAAGCTTGGGTTACAAAAAAAGTTTCCCATATTTACCGTGTTCTTTTTAGCTTGTTAATATGCTGAAAATAAACGAGATTTTTTTGAGCATTCAGGGTGAATCTACTTATTCTGGCAGACCTTGCATTTTTATAAGGCTTTCCGGTTGTAATTTGAAATGTAGTTACTGTGATACTCAATACCATGCTATTGTGAATTTTGAGCTTTCTATTAAGGACATTATTAAATATTTAAATGATCATTTTCCCAAAGTCGGAATTGTTGAGATTACGGGTGGTGAGCCTTTAATTCAACCAGAAGCTTTTCATTTGCTCAGGGAGTTGCTTAGCAGGAAATATGAAGTATTGTTGGAAACAAATGGTGCAATATCTCTTAAGGAAGTTCCTGCTGAAGTAGTAAAAATTGTTGATGTAAAGCTCCCTGGAAGTGGAGAAGATGGGAGTTTTCTGACTGCTAATCTGAAGTTTCTTGATGCAAGAAGAGATCAGTTAAAGTTTGTAATATCAGATAGAAAAGACTACAGCTATACTGTGCGTTTTTTGACAGACAATAACTTGAGTGGAGGTAATATTCTTTTGTCAACTGTGTTCAAAAGGTTGTCTCCTGAAACTTTGGCAAAATGGATATTGGAAGACAATTTAAATGTGCGTCTTCAATTACAGCTCCATAAATATATTTGGGATCCGCAGAAAACAGGTGTATAACAGAAGCCTCTTCTAGGCTTCTATTTGTTTTCTATTGAGAGTTTTAGTTAAATGTTTGCAAAAAAAATATTTTTTATTGACACAATATCCCCCTTATAAAAATTGTACAAACGTTATCGCGAGGTAGAGCAGTCTGGTAGCTCGTCGGGCTCATAACCCGGAGGCCGGAGGTTCAAATCCTCCCCTCGCTACCAATTTTAAATTCTCCTGTTATGGCGGTGTAGCTCAGTTGGTTAGAGCATCGGAATCATAATCCGAGTGTCCGGGGTTCAAATCCCTGTGCCGCTACCAAATGCGCCAGTAGCTCAGCTGGATAGAGCAACGGCCTTCTAAGCCGTGGGTCAGGGGTTCGAGTCCCTTCTGGCGTGCCATTATGGTGGGTGTAGTTCAATG
>JAQVBK010000163.1 GCA_028690365.1 Candidatus Cloacimonadota bacterium | reverse complement strand
AATCAGTTATTCCGGAAAAAGGGGAGCATTGTACACAGTGCCCACAAAACTACAAAAAAATATTCTCGATTCTTTCAATATTAACTTATCCAATTCATAATAGTTATATTTTTCGGGAATTGAGGTTTCAAATTTATCCGGTAAGCTATCAATAAAATCTGACAAATTTGCTTTTCTTGCGGCTTCAAAAACCTCTTCATCTGTTGCTGAGGGTCTACCATAGAGAATATTGTCTTTTATCGAAGTATCAAACATGAAAATATTTTGCTGAACAATTCCTATATTTTCTCTTAAAGATTTTTGATTCAAATTCATAATATCAAAGCCATCAATGAGAATTTTTCCTTCAGAAGGTTCGTAAAACCTTGGAATAAGGGCAACCAAAGTAGACTTTCCGGCTCCGGATTCTCCTACAATTGCAATTTTCTTACCTATTTCAGCAGTTAATGAAACATCTTTTAGAACCAGATTTTGGGAAGATGAATATTTGAAATTTAAGTGTTCAATCCTTATCTCTCCTTTGAAACTATCCACTTTTTTTGCATCTTTTCTGTCTTGTATATCAGGTTCAATGTCCATAATCTCGATAAATCTTTCGAAGGAAGCTCCTCCTTGTTGAAATTGCTCCACAAAACTTATCAGCCTGTTTATCGGATCGAGTATGTAGCTTATAAAAAGAGTGAATGCCAATAAATCAGCCACATCTATTTTTCCTGTATAAATCAACCAGACACCTCCAGCTATAACGCTCAGGTGATAGAAATCTGCCAGAAACTGCATCCCAGCATGAAATTTTGCCATCAGAGCATACATTTTTTCTTTGGCAGTTCTAAAATTCTGATTAACTAAATCAAATTTTACTATTTCAAGTTCCTCGTTAGCGTATGATTTTACTTCCCGGATTCCCTGCATAGAGTTTTCTACATTGCTGTTCATTTCAGCAATTTTCTTCCTAACCAACCTGAATCCACCTCTCATTTTTAGGCCAAAAGTCATTCCCCATATCAAAAGTAATGGCAGTGAGACAAGTGATATCAAAGAGAGAGGAACACTGAAATTGAACATTGCGATAAATGATGCGGTAATGATAAAAAAAGATATAATGAAATCTTCAGGGGCATGATGAGCAACTTCAGCTATTGTATTAAGATCATTTGTAATACGGGACATGATGTGTCCTGTTTTTGTGTTGTCGTAGTAGTTAAATGAGAGTTTCTGTAGATGTCTGAAAATGTCTGCTCTCATATCATATTCCATCCTTACACCCAGAATATGACCCCATTTTATCCTGATAAAACTGAAAACAGATTTAATCATTATAATTAACAGCATCAAACTCAATATTCCTATAATTGCCTGAAAATCTCTGTCGGGAATGTAATTTTTTAGTAATGTACGTGTCAGTACAGGCATAAACACTGACAATATTGCAGACAAAAAAGCTACCCCGATATCCAGTACAAAAAGCCATTTATGATTCTTATAGTACGCAACAAATCTTTTTAACACGTCTCCTCCTATACAATCTACAGGCAAAAATTCTTACACGGAAATTCTGACAAGCAAAACTTAATTTGAAATGCATCTGTAATTAACTTATTAGTTTTCATTGAATTTTTATCATCAGATTAAATTGTTGTTAAAGTTACTGCAAAATGTATATGGTTGCTGTACTATTTTTTAACTCTTCTATTCTCTGTAAAGCTTGATATTTTATTTCTTATAGTATTAATTTATAGACAGTTAATAAGTTTAAATTAATAAACGCTTTTAAACGAAGCATTCAGCAGTAATTTCCGATATCTGTCACTGAAGTCGTTTTATTTATTTTTCATCTTCCCATTCTTCTTTTCGTTCTTTCTCTTTTTCATTCTCTTTCTCTTTATCAGTTGGTGATTTCATGCCGGAGAAATAGTTTATCATTGTTCCAACCAGTATGTAAGTAAGCCAGACAGAAACGACAAAGAGAAAAATACGGAATCCTATGAGTAGTGAATCAGATTCCAAATTGAATCTAGAAAGTATTTGAGCATCATTCATCCAAATATCAACAATAAAAATTAGGAGAAGGATTAATATAATAATCTTTAACATAATTGCCATCCCTGATTCATAAAAAATTATTCGCTTTTTTCGAGGATTCTATTGATAATTTCAAATGAAACAGCTTTTATCTGACGATTTGAAACCACATAGAAATTTTTGTTAACTATGTCATACTCGCTTACAAAGTCGATTTTCTCATCAAAGTTTATTTCTGATAAAACTTCCCCATTAAGATTATTCAGGAGTTTTATTGATTTCTCTGATGGAAACAGCAACAATGAATTAGAAAGCCGTCTATCCTTTTCTATAGAGACCTGCACTGGCAACAACTGAGTATTAAGTGGTTTAATTTTATTCTCAGTCATTCTTTCCCAGACAAACTCACCATTATCTTTTTTCAGAGTAATAATAGTAGAATCTTCACAGATTACGATTATTTGATTCCCATCCAGCAGATTAAGTGCCAGAATTTTTTGATTGAGGTCCTTCTGCCAGATCAATTTTTTATCTTTCTTGTCATATACAACAATTTTTTTGTTTGAAACAAGAAATATTTTGTTCATATCAAACAGTGGCGGTAACGTAACCTTGAAAGTAAGTTCGCTTTCCCAGTCTACATTCAATTGAATATTCTTAGATGGTACCAATAAAAGTCCGAAATCTAGCGGCAGGTTTTCTTGTAGTTTTTCCATATCAATATTTTTTAGTGTTTCACGAAATTTTATGTTTTGAATATTCAATTGATCTTCAAATTTATTCTCGCCAAAAAAAACATAGTATACAGAGAAAATCAAAAGTGCCGAAATCACTATTGCTGAGATTAGATATCTTTTCCCACTAAAAATGCCACGCTTTTTATATTTTTTCTTGTTATTGAATTCAAGAAGTACGTAAGGAAAAGCTTTTACAGCTTGTTTCTTCTTCAAAAAATCAATTATTCCATAACCTGAAACTTGTTCTTTTTTTAACTCAGCAGCAATATTGAAGGGTAAACTAAAAAAGTATTTCAAATTTCCTTTATCAATTGTCTCTACTTTTACTGAAATATCATCCTCTCTGTACCCAATCAATTTCAGCTCATCCAAAGTCTTTATGTGAAAATTATCCCACTTAATTCCTAATTCATTAAGGCTTCCATCACTTATACATCCTGCAAGGAATCTGCCAAACTGAACAAAATAAACCGTATCTCTTCTAACTAAAAGAAAAAACAGAGATAACCCTTTTTCTTCCAAAGGAAGAGTTCTCATACGGGCACACAACTGCCAATTTAGTTCAATAAAGAAATCCTTAATTGAGCTAACTAATTCATTCTGATTGATATCTTCAAAGTTATGTTTCAATAATGATGCAAGGATAAAATCAAAGGTAGACATTAGATGTTTTGTCTCATCAAAGGAATTTATCATCAAAAAGACACCGGAATTTTCATTTTGGAAGAAATCTTTATAGATGAAATTTCCATCTGATTGAGTAGAATGGTATATTTGATTAATCATATTTTCTCCAATTAAGATTTCTTTATCTTTTTAATTCCACCATTTAATGAAGCTTCTGTAAAAAACTCTGACAAGAGTAGGTATATCCATAAGCATATTTGTATAAGAAGCATTTGCCAGAGGACAATAGCAACCTTTATTTTTTATGATTCTTCTTTCTACTTCAGCCTTTCTGCTGAAGAAAATTGTTCTGAAATCAAAATTACAATCTTTGAGATTTCCCAATACAACAGCTTTTATACAGCAAGGCCAAACATCTCCTTCCGGAGAGATTTGAACAGAAGCAATTCCTGCATAACAAGGAATTATCTGGGTTTTATCTCTTAGGATACGTTTTACTAAGTTATAGTACTCAATTCTGAAAGCCTGAGTTATTTTACTGGTACCTTCAAAATGTTGATTTTTTATTCTGTGAATAAGATAGTCTATAGCCGATTTGTAAGCAATCAAGGGCGGAGTTATGTTTTCATTCATAGTTCCTAGTTCAACTCTTCTCTCAGCAATTTCAGTTATATAGGAATCAGGTTTCAGAGCCATGAGGCGATTAGCGATTTCTGCAAAATTATTTACGTTAAAATTTGAGATGACAGTGTGTATGCCAATCGACAGATTATCTATTTTGAGTTTCTTGAGCCTATTATATGTTTCGATGACCTTTTCATAGTTACCGTTTACATTCCTTATTTTGTCGTGGTTTGTACCGATTGCATCTATTGAAAGGTTGATAATAATATCAGATTTTTTACAGTACTTTGCTATTGCAGTAACGTCTTCTACAATTTTATCTGTTAGAATTCCATTTGAAGGAATGTTTATTATTCTGGGTTTTGAGTATAGGTAGATGATTTTGGCAATTTCTACTAAATCTGCTCTGAGAAAAGGTTCTCCCCCACTTAGTGTTACCCAGAAAGGAGAATAACCAATCTTTTTAAAAATCTGTCCATATTCATCAACTGTCAGCATTGTGCCTTTTTTCTTGTAAATATTACACGTACTACATCTGGAATTACAATTATTGGTTACGCTCACTGTAAAATTCATTGGCATCAATTTTGGAAAACCAAATTTTCTGTAGAATTTATACATTAGAATTCTGGGAATTAATGATAACATTTATTTCTCTCCATGTTTACAAAGAAAATCATTACAGGGATTTTTTGTAGATTCGGCAATATCCCATTTATATGGATTATTCTTTCTATATTTATAATCGTAAATACCACATACACGGCAATATATCTCTATGCATACAGTCGCTAACAGAAATAAGAATTTTGGGGGATCTTTAAAAAATTCTTTCAGGAAAAGTTTGAATAACAGTGATTTTTGAGATGAAGTTACAATGTAGCTCTGATTTTCATTCAACCAACAATGACCCGCAGCAATCCTTTTTCTTTGTTTTACGAAATCAGCAATATTTTCCGGTCCTTTATTGTGGATTATAGCTTCTGGCAAATAAGCCAGTTTATATCCCTGCTGAGTAACTAATGCTTCTATACTAGCTTCATCAACTGCACTCTCAGGCGGTATCTCGGAAAATATTTTTCTGAAGGCTACCATTTCACCTAATTTGGGTGAAACCAGAGCCATCTCGTGATGTAATCTCCAAAGCAGATTTACCATGTAACCAGTAAAAGTATCAGATGAATTTACTGGAACAGGTCTTCCACCGCTCATTCCGATTTTAGAACATTCAAATGCACTCACCATCTTTTCGATTGTGTCTTCCTCAGGTATAGTATCTCCACTTTCAATAACGAGAATATCTGAAATCGCATTTTTTAAAAAAAGATTAATAGCTGCAGATTTTCCATTACGTTTCTCTTCTTTTATCAATTTAATATGAGAATACCGCTTAGAATAGTCTTCAACTATTTCATCGGTTTTATCGGTTGATGCACTGGATACCACAATTATCTCTCTTATATTGACTTTCTTCAAGCGCTGCTTAACCAATGCATTGAGCAAAAAAGAGATATTTTTCTCTTCATTGTAAGCAAATACACCAACACTACAATTTATTTCAGACATTTTTATTCTCTGTCAACTTAGACGCCAAAGCATTCAGTACACCGTTTATAAATTTCTTAGAATTCTCTGAACAGAATTTTTTAGATATCTCTATAGCTTCATCCATGATTATTGCAGCCGGAGTATCTGTATACATAAGCTCATAAGCAGCAACACGCAATACGCTTTTATCTACCATTGCAATTTTTTCGAAAGACCAATTAGTGGAGTATTTGCTGATTTCAGTATCAATAATTTCCATCTGCTTAATTGTATTATAAAGTAAATCTTTCGCAAATTGATAAATTGTGCTTTCAGTTTCTATTTCATTGGCAGTTATAATCTCATCTAATTTCTCTTCATAATGATTCAGCAGTTCAAAATTTTGTAAAAGTGAATCAGTTTCTATGAATTCCAATGAATACAGAGTTTGAACTGCCAATTCTCTCCCCTTTCTTCTGAACCCCATTATTGAATACTCCTGAACAGATTAATCATTTCAAGTGCTGAAAGTGCTGCGTCCCAGCCTTTGTTGCCAATTTTTGTTCCGGCACGTTCCACAGCTTGTTCGATTGACTCTGTGGTTAATACTCCAAATATCAGAGGTATATTATACTTCAGTGACACTGACGCAATTCCCTTACTTACTTCAGAACTAACATAATCGAAATGAGGTGTGGCTCCACGTATTACAGTGCCTAAACAGATTATTGCTTCATACTTCTCAGTTGATGCAAGTTTTTGTGCTGTAACAGGTATTTCAAATGACCCCGGTACCCAAATAATATCAACGTTATTCATGTCAAATTCATGTCTGCTGAGACAGTCTTTTGCACCGTCCAGAAGCTTGTTATTAATGAACTCGTTGAAACGACTAACTATGATTGCAATTTTGCATTCAACAGAAACCAGCTTTCCTTCAATAACCTGACTCATCTTTCCTCCTTCAGCAATTACGGTTCGGATATCCTATCAAGAGATAATCCTCACCACTTTTCTTTATACTATCTATTTCTAATTCATAACTTTGCTCTAAGTTCTGTAGTTTTATAAAACTGAACACAGATCTATTTCCTCCGATGATTTTTGGAGCAATGAAGTAATAGAATTTATCAACCAGATTCTGCTCCAAAAAAGACGAACTCAATTCCGGACCGGCTTCAATCATGATTACTCTAATTTCAAGATTGAACAGAATCCCTGATATTTCTCTCAGATTAAGACCTTTATCATCTTTGCCAACTAAATATATCTCAATATTTTTTTCTTCAAGTCTTCTTTTTTTATTTTGTGAATCAATACTTTTCATTGATGATTCTGCCGTAAAGATTATTGTTTTTTTTTCACCAGAAGTATCTGCCAATTTGCAATCAATAGGAAAAGAGAAATTTGTATCCAATATTATTCTTACAGGGTCTGATTTAATCTTTTTGTTCAGTCTGACATTTAGTTCCGGATTATCAATTATTACTGTGTTCACACCTGTCAAGACACCATCAACTTCATTTCTCAATTTATGTACTGTATTACGTGATTTAATCCCAGTTATCCAACGGGAATCTCCGTTCATTAACGAAATATTGCCATCAAACGAAACTGCATTTTTCATTATGTAGAAAGGTCTTTTATGCCTCACATTCAACATATAATATTCCAGTTGTTTCTCGATAACTTCGGCAAAGTATCCGTACTCAACGTTTATATTATTCTCACGCAGTATGTTGATTCCATTTCCATTAACCAAGGGATTCGGATCGGTTAATCCGACATAAACATTTTTAATTCCGGCTGCAATGATTGCATTAACACAGGGCGGTGTTTTACCATAATGTGAACATGGTTCTAAAGTAACATACATA
>JAQVBK010000162.1 GCA_028690365.1 Candidatus Cloacimonadota bacterium | reverse complement strand
GATAGAGAGCAAACACCGCAATTAGAATCTCTTAAACCAGAAAAAGTCATTATCAATTATCAGGATTAAATTATGAAAACGCTAAAAATCGAAAATCTTGTCATTTTGTCTATCTTAATTCTTCTGATAATATCTTGCACTAAGTTTAAATTGATTGAAAATAGAGAACAGTTAAAAGTCATATCTAACAATAATCATAATGAATTTCTTGATCTGGGAAATGGTTGGTTTCAAATAACTGAATCTATCGCAATTGTAGATATTACTCCAGAAAAAGCAAAAGAAAATGCAATTCAAAAAGCTTGTAAAAGAGCAATTGAATATTTCAGTGGAGTTGAAATAAGTCGAAGAATTGTAGAAATTCAAGCTGAAAATCAAAGTAAGATTTTATTGGATAATTTTTCTTCAATTACAAACCAAACAACTCAAGGAATTATTTTAGAGAAAGAAATAATCAGCGAAGAAATAGTTTCTGATGGTAGCAAAATAGAAAAAGTTGTAACTATTAAGGTTCGTGTTGGTAAACAAAAAGGAGAGAAAGATTATGCCTTTCAAATTGAATCAAATCTTAATAGAGAATATTTCAAAGATGGTGAAGAGCTTGAATTATCAGTCAAATCTTCTAAAGATTGCTATCTTACAATCCTAAATGTTTGCTCAAACGATTCAGTTTATGTAATTTTCCCTAATGAATATCGGAGAGATAACTTTATAAAATCAGGTGAATTGTTTCAATTACCCAATTCAGATGATAAAGAAATAGGTTTATTTTTTCCTGTGAATCTACTTCCAAACAAAAAAGAAGATGTTGAAATGATCAAAGTAATTGCAACTAAACAGAAGATTGATTTTGCTTCGCTTTATTCTTTCTCGGCCTATGGCACTTATCAATCGACTTTAATAGATCTACAATATTGGTTGCTAAGAATTCCAAGAAACGAAATTGAAGAAGTTGATTTGCAGTATTTTATAGGCAGGTAGTTTGTTAAAGATTATTCAGATAATATGCAGGTCAATCGCTTATTAGCTTTTTTACTAGCCACGACCATTACCTCCCTCCTCCTCCCCAAAATCCAATATCCTCCATTCCGAAACATTTTTTAGTTTCCACACAGAAATGCAAAATCCCACTCCAGGCATCTGCCCGGAGTGGGATTGAATATAATGGAACTGAAAAAAACTGCTCTTTCGTACTATAAAAGTTGCAAAGAATTTTTGATAATCTCCTCTGCTGCATCTCCCCTATCCAGATTGGCAAAAAGGAGACGGCTATATTTTTTACGGTTTTCTCTACCGGCTTCCGGCGAGGCAAAAGCTTCCTGCACTGCCTTTTTCGTTTCCAGTAGATTGGTCACTTCGGCTCCAATGTCTCTCCAACGGAATTCTATATCAGCGGGATTGTAATTCTTGTACAACTTCCAATTGGGATTATTGAACAAGATTACCGGTTTATCTAACGCGGCAAACTCCATCATGGCTGAGGAAACATCGGAGATCATAACATCAGCTACTGCGAGAAACGGTGTCAGGTCAATCTCTTCCTCATCGGCAAAGATAACCCGGGAATCCGATTCCACCAGCTTTTTACAGGCATCTTTGTAGTGAGTGGCAGTACTGCCGTGCAGTTTTATAATCAGAAAAGTATCACCATCCGGGATTACTTGATTTATCGTGTCGCAGAAATAGGGCAAAGCTGAGAGTTCATCGTTAAAGGTAGGCGCAAAGAGAAGGTATTTTTTATCTTCCGGCAGATGGTATTTTTCACAAACAGTCTTTTTTGTAACTTTTCCACTGAACAGGTCATCTAATTTCGCCATGCCGGTTGCTACAACCGGTTTAGAGATAATTCTCCGCATAATTTCCTCGTGATATTTGCCCGGAACGCACACCAGATCAGCCTGTTCTTCCCGCCTGGCAGTTTCAGTATCGGTGTAATATTGTCCTTTGGAAAGCACGCCATGCCCGACATTTACCAGTTTTCCACAGTTCTGCACCCAGGGATAAACCGAGTCGGCAATAAAAGTAATGTCCGGATGGAACTGTTGGGGATTATCATAAAGTGGTACTCCGTAAACTTTCAGCAACTGCAGCTCTTTCTCTGTCAACCCGGCTCTGATTTGAGGAGCAGGAGGAATATAGGAAAAAGCAATCTCTGCTTCCGGACGCATTTCTTTCAACTTCTTATAAACAGGCAGTAAAATCGGGATGTGGACATTTTTGAAGAAGAAGAAGAGGAAACGTACTGAGTCAGTTTTCTGTACCGGATTTTCCGGGATATTTTTTTTTGAGTAACCAGCTTTGTCACTTGAACTTAGTTTCTCAATTATCTCAATTTCTTTATTCAAATAAGATTTTACCTGTGGATAACCATTTAGAGAATTTATAATTTCTTTTTTATAATTAACATCATAAAATCTCATGAAAACACTATTCAACATTAGACTAACCGTATCTTTTTCCGAAATTGCCTTGTTTGTTGCAGCATCCTTCCAGAGAAGTTCTGCTATATCCGAATAGAAATATTGATTAATAACTTGCAATCCACTATTAATACGTTCATTGATTGGAAATATTTCATAGTTCATGAACAGGTATTTCATCGTATCAAAATCACTCGGTGGAATAGAATCGTAGTATAACGACAATGCTCTCTTACAGTTATGCTCCCGAATCAGTTTTATGACAGTAGTTTCGTAAGATTCAACAAATTTCACCTTGTTTCTAAAAGCAATAAATTTAGGAATCTCAAATTTTTCATATGAATCAACCTCTTTCCCCTGGTACTTCCAGAAGAAATCGTAAGCATATCTGGAAATCAACATATTTTCTGGTCGTTGAATGTATTTTTCCGCACAATCGGAAGAGACGCCTGTTAAACTCAAAACTTTGGGATTATGCGTAAAAGTCTTATGCAGAATGTAGTCAAAATTTTTGAACAGAAGCACTGATTCATCCAGAAGAATTGAGTAATCACCTTCTGCCTGAGATAAACCAATTCTCGACGATTCTTGAAAATCGGAAACATTTTCGATTATTTTTAATTTGTAAAACTGATTGAACTTACTGATTATTTCAAGGAAGGATTTTATCTGCTCAGAATCAGCTTCTTTCACTATTATTAATTCCAGTGGCATAACAGAATAGAATTGTATATTGTGAATTTTCTCCCTGATAGCGAATAAATTGTCTGAGGTCAGCTTCAGGATTATAGAGATTACCGGAACACAAGGTTCCGTTTTTTCTTTTGTGAGTTTGAGGCACTCGTTCCAGACATTTTCAGATGCTTTTCCTTCCCGGTCGGCAAACAAATACTCAGCATATCTGTTTCTTATCTGCTCTTTCCCGTCACCTTGTAAAGCTTTGTTAATAACCTGTTTTAACTCATCAAAACTGTTAACCTCTGTTCCGAGATCACGCCATTTATATTCAATATTTTCAGGCTGATACCCATGATAATTTGGAGTATTGGGATTATTGTACAATATAACAGGCTTATCCAGTGCCATAAATTCCATAAAAGCAGATGAAACATCAGAGATCATCAAATCTGCTCCAGCCAGATAGGGAGCTAGATTCGTATCTTCAATAAAACGGAAATTATTGATTTTCTGACCAATTTTTCTGTAGTGATTAACAAAATCAGGAGGCGTAGAGCCATGCAGTTTAATTAACAGGTAGAAATCGTAATTGCTCAACTCCTGAATTCTGTTAGCAAAATCGTAAAGACTACTCAAATCTATGTTAAAAGTCGGAGCATAAAGAACAATCTTTCGGGAAGCATCCAATCCAAGGTCGGTGCACATTTTTTTACGATTGTATTTCCCGGAAAAGACTGGATCGAGTTTTGGCATTCCGGTTGCAGCTACTTTGCAATTCAGTAAATTATCAAATTGTTCCTTTGCATAACGTCCAGGGACACAGAGCAAATCCACCCAGTTTTCCCTCTCAGTCCAGACAGTTTCAGTAAAATAATACCCTTTTGAAATCGTTCCATGTCCGATATTAATAATCTTACCGCATCCTTTTACTTTTCCGGCAATTGTATCTGCAATAAAAGTATAATCAACATGATATACTCTGGGGTCAGCTGTAACAATCTCCCCCAAACTAAGTATTTTTTCTACAATCTCATAATTAGAGGCAGTAATCAACTGACTGAGATCAGGCAGGCAAAATATAATTTTTTCAACATCATTCCTTATCTTCAGGTAATTATATAGCTCTTCAAACATTGCCCAGTGAACGTTTTTATAGATGTAGAATTGGACAGAATACGTTTTCTTTGCCGGTAAATCTGTAACAGAGTTTTTTTCTGTTTTGTCAATAAGTTTCGAGTACTCGTTTCTGTAAAAAGAGACATCCTCAGCTAAAGATTTTATTGGAGGAATATTATCTGAGAATTTCTTTATGAGTTGTGGTTCGTGGCAGATTTTCTCTATAGCAGAAGTTATTTCTCTTGAGTCACCCGGTTTTATCAGCAATCCGTTGACATTATTTGTAACAGCTTCCGGAATTCCTCCCACGGCTGTAGCAATGACCGGAATATTGCGTTGAAAAGCTTCCATTACAACTAAGGGATAGTTTTCCATCAGAGAAGGAACTATGGCTATATCGATATTGCAGTAGATATCAGATAAATCATTGGGACTGAATTCACCCTTAAGACTGATTCTTTTATCTTTGGCAGCTAATTCGGTGATTATTTTCGTATAAATTTTGTCATCAAGTCTACCCCAGATTTGCAGTTCAATATCGGGGTCTTTAACCATGGAAAAGCCTTCGATCAAATAGTTAACTCCCTTCCTGATGATAATTTGTCCGCAGTAACCGAAGACAATTTTATTGAGATTTTTTACTTTGGGGAGATGAGTTATTTCTTCAAAACCTAACGGATCTTTTTCAATGCCCTGATAGCCGAATTCAGTAAATTTTTCGGCCAGATACCGGCTGGGAGCGAATTTGGAGGAGATTAGTCCAAATGCTTTTGAGAAGACTTCCATTCTGTACTTCACATAGTTGTAAGCTTGACTAAAACTCTCTTCAGTTACGGAAATTCTATTGTCCTGCAGATAGCATTTTGCGCATTTTTCGATTGATTCCGGTCCTGAGCAAATTGACTGATCAGCACGAATCATGTGCCAACGATCACAGAGAAACCAATAATCATGGAAAGTCATGACTGATTTGAACTTCAGTTTATCAGCCACAATTAACGGCGCCAGAGAAAGCTGCCCCAAACCGTGGAAATGAATCAAATCATATTTGTGTTCTTTTAGAAAATGTTCAAAAGCTGTGGCGATTTTCACATCAAAAATTTTATGAGGTTCCTGAACTTTCGGCTTTCTCAATTCATGCACAATAAGCCCTTCCGCTGATTTTGTTTCAATAGTATAGTCAGGATCGACGTTTCTGAATACAGGATAGAAAACTTCTACATTTAAATTGGATATTTTGTTCATCTCCAAAGCCAGTTTTCGGGCATAAAGTTGTGCTCCCGCCATGCGGTAAGGCGGGAAATCGTGGCAGACAAAGAGGATTCTATAATTTGCTTCTTTAGAGGGTTCTATATGTTTTGAAGTTTCGGAGACCAGCGAAGTGTTACTAGTAACCTTTACTGCAGGTTCCTTTCTCCCTGCAACTTCCGGAGAGCTTTCAACTGACCAGCTTTCAGTAGTATAAAGATGTCTGAACAGTTTGGTCAAACGAAGCATTTCAGGTTCTTTATTCTCTGACTGTGCTTTTTTGAATTTTTCTGTCCAACCAGCCACAAACTTATTTCCGGCTGAATGCTGGTACAAATTTCCGTCTATTTTCCAGAAGCCGTCTTGAATATAAATCTCATGTTCAGTTTTGATGGCATAAGAACCTCGCTTGGAAATAAAGTAGGCAAAATTTGATTCGTCATTATTGTTTGTCCTGGGTGTCTGGCTTTCCAGATGATAAAGTTCACTCTTAGGTTCGTAGAAAATTTTATAACCTCTTTCCCGCACCGCACAGCAGTAATCTATGTCTTCACAGCCATTGACGAATTTTTCATCAAACATGCCGGATTCAGTAAAGAGACTTTTCCGTGTAATCATACAGGCAGCTGTGACAGCGTCCCATTCTCTGGTATAACAAACAATCGGATGCATTCTCTCGAAAAATTTGTACGGATGTTTGAACCATTTCCTGTCTCTTCTCAAGACCACGCCACAATGTTGAATGGAGTTGTCAGCATATAACAGTTTTGAACCTACTATACCAATTTTCGAGTCAGATTCAAGTTTGCTAACCAAATTTGTCAGCCAGCCTACCAGAGGAATCGTATCGTTATTGAGAAAGACGATGTACTCACCTTGTGCCACTTTTGCTGCTTGATTATTAGCCCTGGCATAACCCAGATTAGTTTTATTGGTAAGAACCCTTATTGATTGCTCAGCACTGATTTTTCTCAGATATTCGGCAGTTTTGTCAGTAGAAGCATTATCTACGACAATCACTTCGTAGTTAGGGTATTCAGTATTTCTGAAGAGATTCTCCAGACATTGCCGGGTTAAATCAACCTTGTTCCAAACGGGGATAATGATTGAAACTAACTTAGCTGGAGCTTTTTTGTCTACCAGACTGTTCTGCATTTTGAGAATCCTTTTAGTTCTGATCTCTTCCAGATTTCTATTATTGCCGACAGGATATCTATCAAAGATAGTTTTTGTTGTTTCAACAAAATCAGCCCAAATATCTTGGGTTAGGCTATGACTGTTGAGAACTGATCTGAATTCACAAGTCACTTGCTTGATATGCATGAATTTGTTCTTCACAGCCAATCTAAGCCAAAACTCCCAGTCTTCATGAGATTTAAGGGTTTCGTCAAAATAGCCATATTTTTCCACAAGAGATCTCTTATGGAGAAAACATAAGGTTGGAGAAATGTTTTTAATAAGTAGAGTCTCCAGAGAAAAATCAATGGAGTATTTAACTTTCTTACTCACAGATAGCAGATTTTCACCTTGTTTCTCGAGAATATGTTCATAAGCGTCTGTATAGAAGACACTACAATCCGGGTTTTCCCTGGCCTTATCCATCAGAGTTTTCAAATGATCGGGGTAATATAAATCATCGTCATCAAGATAAGCAATATATTCGCCTTTAGCATTTAGTAAACCGGCATTTCTTGCTACAGCCACACCCTTATTGTGGGTATGCCGAAAGTGCCTTATTCTGTCGTCGTTATATGATTCCAGCAAAGCAGAAACATCTTCGCCGTTATCGTTAATAATTAAGATTTCAAAGTTTTGATATGTTTGATTCAATACGCTGTTTACAGCCTCTTTCAATTCCTTACGCCTATTGTAAGTAGGAATTATAACAGAAACCAGAACTGTTTTTTTATTAGTATTAGATAAATCAGACAGGGAAGATTTTTGCGTGATTTCCGGCGAAATCAAATCATCCACCGATTTTCTATCCTTACAGTAAAATTCAG
>JAQVBK010000161.1 GCA_028690365.1 Candidatus Cloacimonadota bacterium | reverse complement strand
GATTGGATATGGTGCGAAAAAGGCAATATATCCAATGTAAGTAAAGATTCCTCTACCACCTTTAAAATTGTGGGTGATAGGGAGGCAATGTCCCAGTAACATGGAAAAACCAAAGATAAGAAGATAATTCTGATTACAGTTTGTGCTGTTGTCTGAACACATTTCAGGAAAGAATCTACTTATCAGATAATTCAGAAATATGAGATAAAAATAAATCTTACCAGTATCAATTATTCCGACCAAAACACCTAGCGGTTTACTTACATTTTCGTAAATATTTTCTGTGTCAGGATGACCTGTCCCAATTTTATAAATATTCAAAGATTTGAAACTTTTTGCAACAATTCTTGCAGCTGAAAAACAGCCAAAAGAATATGAGAGGATAATTAATGCTATTGTAATCAGTGTTGTAATCATTTTTCTCCTTTCCTGTTAGACCAAGGTCTTCAGTTATCTGTATTGTCTTTATTTTAACGCAATCCCATGATTGCGCTGCCAACTCTAATTATATTTGCACCTTCTTCGATGGCAATCTCAAAATCGTCACTCATTCCCATTGAGAGATATTTCATTGAAACATTGCTAAGTTCTTTATGTTTCAAACTGTCAAAAATTGTCTTTAGTTTTCTGAAACCGTTTCTGATTTCGGATTCATTGTCAGTATTTTTACCGATTGTCATCAGGCCTCTTACCTGCAATCTTGGAAATCTGGTAATCTCATTGAAAAAAGAATCGCACTGTTTCGGATCTATTCCAAATTTGGATGATTCGTCGGAGGTATTGATTTGAATGAGAATTTCTTGTACTGAGTCGTTTTTTTCGAGTTCTTCATTGAGCTTTTCTGCAGTAGAGATTTTGTCGATTGAGTGAATCAAGGCTGGTTTTAGTTGCAGAAGCTTCTTGATTTTATTGGATTGCAGATGTCCAATAAAATGGAATTCTTTGAAACCGTTAATTTGCGGGATTTTTGAGGAGGCTTCCTGTATTTGGTTTTCCCCGATGATTTCAGCTCCCTCATTAATAGCCGATTGAATCTCTTCAGCTGAATGTTTCTTTGTTACTACTACTAATTTGACATGGTCTCCGGTACGACCGACTTTGCTTAGTGCCTTATCAATTCTATTTTATATGTTGTCGATTTTTTTCTTATATTGCATTTTTCCCTTCTTATTGTGTGGTAAAGATTTTCTTCTGATTTTCGTGTCAAGAATTAAGCTGAAAAATCAGTTAATCTGTTAATAATTTTCAGGAATGAACAGTCTCCTCTCTGTTAATCAGTGCTAAACAATTTCTGATAACACTCTCAACTTTTTCAGGGATAGCTTCCAATTCTTCCTCACTTATATCCGCAGTAAAAATTGGCTGATGGATGTATAGTTCAATTACTGCAGGTTTTATTCTTTTGCTATTCTGTTCAAACATTTTGAAGGTATTGTTTACTGTGACGGGAACTATTACTGCTTTGGACTTGATTCCCATTTTAAAGCTTCCCCTTTTGAAAGAAGCCATTTTTGAGCCTTTGCTTCTTGTCCCTTCAGGAAAAATTAGCATTGCTCTTCCATTCTGAATATTTTCAATTCCCTTTTTAATGGCAATTGCAGATTGTCTCCGATCTTTTCTGTCCATGAAGATGCAATGCATCAGTGGCATCCAGACATTTAGAACAGGATATCGGGAGATTTCTATCTTAGCAATAAAACCCAGCAGGCGAGGGACATAACCTAATAACAAAGGAATATCAAATATTCCCTGATGATTACTTACAAACATGAGATTTTTTTGTGTCGGGATATTTTCTACACCGTACAAATTTACTTTTGCTCCGGCAGCTTTAAGTGTATTTTTTGCCCAGACATCTACAACCCACTTAACATATCGTTCAATCAATTCTTCTTTTCTGGTCATTCTTACGAAAAGATAAGGGACTAACAATATTAACATAAGAATTAGATTTAATGCGAAAAAAAATGCTGTAGATATTGTTCTGAACATGTTTTTACTCCGTTTTCTCCAATATTGTTTTTACCTTTTTTAAATCTGTGATAATTTCATTCTTGATTTGCGAAACAGATTTAACCGTCATAGATTTAATTTCTTTTCTGGTTTCTGCGTTCTTAAGTTTCTTTCTTGCACCTTCAATTGTATATTTCTGATTGTACAGCATATCTTTAATTGCTTTCAGACAATTTATTTCTTCAGATGTGTAACGTCTGTTTTTGCCCTTAACATGTTTTGATTGTAATTGAGAAAACTCAGTTTCCCAGAATCTGATGACATGTGGTTTTAATCCCAACAGGTTACAAACTTCTCCCATTGAATAATAATATTTTTTCATTTCTTTGTAATTCTCCTGAATACAGCCAGAAAGAAAACAACCGTTGCAGCCGTCAATAAAATACAACTGAGTAAATACCCAAATCTAACATAAAAACTTTGATGAGGATAAACTTCTACGTTTTCGGAAATCAATCCCCTTTCAAAAAGATTCAAACGTTTAGTTACTTCACCAATCGGAGAAACGATTATTGAATAGCCGGTGTTAGCTGAGCGAAAATACTGAATTCTGCTTTCTACAGCTCTCATTTGAGTCATAATAGCATGTTGATATGTTCCCCAGGATTTTTTAAACCAGGCATCATTTGTGATATTAACTATAAAATCAGCATTCTGACGGGCAATTCTATTTGTAAATAAAGGAAATGCTATTTCAAAACAGATGATTGGAGAATACTTTAGGGAATCTATACTGTATAGCTTTATTTCTTTGCCGTACTCAAAATTTGCCTGTCCCAACTGAATTTTCCAGAGAACAGGAAAAGTATCAAGAAATGGGATTCTTTCACCAAAGGGAACCAGGATATTCTTAAAATATAAAGGGTCATATTTGCCATCTTCTTTTATCTGAGTACAGCTATTATAATGAAAATAAGGCTCAGGATTTTTGCCTGTTTCTTCAGTGAATTCAAAGTGAGGAAATCCGGTTAAAATATTAATCTTGTTTTTTCTGGCTAATTCACTGAAATAGCGATAGTAAAGAACATTTCTCATTAATGCTAAAGGTATTGCAGATTCCGGCCACACAATAAGATCTCCATCATTTTTTCCTGCTTCTTCGGTAAATTCTGAATAGATTTTAATTGTTCTATCCCTTGAATCAATGTCCCATTTTTCATCCTGAGGAATGCTGCCCTGAGCAATAAAAACCTTAGTATTGGTTTCCTTTAGATTAATAGTTTTAATTCTGATAACTCCATATGCCACCCAAAGAATGATTATCATCAAAATCAATAAAAAGTTCTTTTTGCAATGGAAGCTGTTAAATAAAAGTATATTTACGATAAGTATCAAAAAAGAGAGCAGATATATCCCGCCAATGTCTGCGATTTGAATAAGCAGAAGATACTCTGAAATTGAATATGCCAGATTGAACCAAGGAAAGCGGAATTCACCGAAATTTGACAAGAATTCAAAGCATAACCAGTAAAGAATCAGAGTGTAAGATGAAAGAGAAGGGAAACTCTTGGAAGTGAATTCGACAAAAATAAACAAAATGAAAAAGTAAGTCGTGAAAAGCAAAAACATTCCCAAAAATCCCGGTAGTGTAACCAGGCTGATCCAATGCAAAGCAATCAGATTATAGACAGTGGCAAAGGTGAATGCAGCAACAAGAAGGTTTTTTACACTCCTTCTTTGACTGAAAAAAATGAACAGGGGAATAAAACTAAAAAAAACCAGGAAATTCAATGCCAGAGGATGTCTCGATATACCCAGAAGCAGTGCAGATATCCCGGGGAGGAGAATGTTGGAGAATCTTCTGTCAACTAACTTCAAAATCATTTTTTTGCTCCACCAGAAGATTGAGTGGAATTTGGTGAAATTTCTTTATTGTAGATAATTTTTGATAGTGTTAGGGCGTTTTTTTTGTCGATTGCAAGCAGATGTCCTGATTTCACTGACATCCATTTCCATCCGTTAATATTCAGGAAATCTTTCTTGTCATTGTAAGATATGCTGTTTGAAGATAACCTAAAGAAGTTGTTCCAACGGTCAGATTGTATCGATGCCGGTTCTGTTTGAATAAGATCACCAAAATATGAAAAGAAAAAAGTCTCTTCTGTGTCATTAATGATTATAAGATCTTTCTGGCATACTATAGATGTGGGGTTGGTTGTAGTGAATCGTCCAAAAGTGTACTCTTTGCTGCTTGACACAAGATTGTAGAGAACAAATTCATTTCGACTGGAATCATAAATGATAACTTTATCTTCTGAATTAACGTCAAAAAGAGTCGGTTGCCCGATATCATTAAGTAAAATCTCTGCAATTATCTTTCCGTTTTTATCAATTTTACTGATTTTTTTTTTGTAAGAGTCCAGTGCCAGTATATTTCCGTCAGTCGATATTGCTATATCACTGAGAAAAGTAAATTTTTGATTCGAAAATCCCAGACCGCCAAATGTCATGATTTTTTCATTGCCGTCATAAGAATGAAGTTGATTTTGATTGTCCATAACATAAAGGATTGAATGGAATGGTGAATAGCAGGCTTTCTTTGCTTCGTAGACTAAATCCAACTGCAAGATTTCTTCAACAGAGTAGATTTCTCTTTTCTTCTGACTCAGCGTTATTTGTGTGCATCCGGCAAATATCAGACTCAACAAGAAAAACCCCAGTATTTTATTCATTTTTTTCAATTCAGTCTGATGTCTTTCAATTTTCCCTGTATAGTGGTTTTTCCCTGCCAACTGTTGTTTTCTAAAGTGTACGCAATGTCAATATGAGAACCTTTGCGAAGAAGAGGAACATATTCTCCCATGTTAAAACCTATTAGGTTGAGCACTACTCCATCTTTCATTACTCTCAGTTTAAGATGATTTTTCCCGACGACATAAGGATAGCTTACAACCATTACTTTGCTGGAGCAGAAAACAGGTCTCATGTTATCAGGACCGAATGGAGCAAAGCGATCGAGCCATTTCATCAGTGTAGAATCAATATTGTACAATTCCATTTTGTCATCAATTCTTAACGGGGGAATCAGTTGTTCTTCTGATATATGCTGAGTAGCGTATTCTGAAAGTCTTCTCTCAAATTCGGGCAGATATTCGGTCAATATAGTGAGTCCTGCTGCATATTTATGACCGCCAAAGCTTTCCAATAGGTCTTCTGCCTGCGAAATTGCTTCGAACAAATCAAAATCAGAAATACTTCTTCCTGAGCCAATTCCAGTCCCTTCTTGAAATGAGATCATTATAGTAGGTCGGTAATACTTTTCTACCAATTTTGAAGCAACAATTCCAATTACCCCGGGATGCCAGTTTTCAGAAGTAACTACGATAAAGGGAGTATCTTTTATGGAACTGTATTTTTTCTCAATAATTTCGCATGCTTCCTGAAATGTCAGTTGATCGATGTGTTGTCTGAGCTGGTTTTCTTCTTCAATAATTGCCGCTAATTCTGCACTTTTTTCAGGGTCTTCTGAGATTAACAGTTCTACTGCTCTAGTGGCGCTTCCCATTCTACCAGCAGCGTTTATTCGTGGGGCTAGTCCAAAAACTATATCAGTGGTGGAAAGAGCTTTATTGGATAATCCGGCAATATTTATCAGTGCTGTCAGACCTTTGTTTTTTTTCTGTGCGAGACGCTTCAGCCCCAAACTGGCAAAAGTTCTGTTTTCGTCTGTCAGAGAAACAATGTCGGCGATGGTTCCAACAGCAACAAGATCCAAAAACCGATCTTCATTTTCGGCATCGAGGATATTCATTTCTTTGTAAACTGCCATAAGAAGTTTATAAGCTACTCCGACACCGGCTAGATTTTCGAATGGATAATTGCTGGTAGCAACTTTTGGGTTGATGATGGCATATGCAGCCGGAATTTGTTCTTTAGGGTTATGATGGTCAGTGATTATAATGTCCATTCCTATGTTTATGAGATAGTCTACTTCTTCCACTGCATTAATCCCGCAATCAACACTGATGATTAGTTTTGTACCGTTGTCCTTAAGTGCCTGAAGTCCTGTTAAAGATAAACCGTAACCGTCAACCATACGATGTGGTACATAAAAGTCAATTTCAGCATTGATCCTTTTTAGTCCCAGATATAGCAGGGCAGTAGAAGTTGTCCCATCAACATCATAATCGCCGTAAACAGTGATTTTTTCTTTATTATCAATAGCCCTGATAATTCTTTCGACGGCTTTAGGCATATCTGTAAATGTTTCCGGTGGATAAGTCAGATTGATATCGGGGTTGAAGAATTTTTCAATTTCTTCAATTTCAACAAGATTTTTCCTGATTAATAATTCGGCTATTAATTCAGGACAATTAATCTCATTAACAATAATGTTTTTTAAATGTTCTTTCTCGACAGAAAGTGATTCTGAAACCTGCCATCTTTTGTGCATAAATAATCCTTTTAACTTTTTTTTTGTAATAATATTCTGTCGGATTCAAGTAATAATTTATAAATAGATATGATCTTGTCAGAGAGGATAATAAGCCGAATTCTGTGCTCTGTTACCAGAGTAATGTCTATCTATCTGAGCTGTACATTGCTGAACAGCTTTAGCTGCCTACCCGAGAATCAGACGAATCGAGCAGATTCGTTCGGAATCGATTTTCTCCTATTTGGCATTGCACCGGATAAGGCATTCCTTGCACATTTCGTCACCGAAATGCCGGTAGTCTCTTACACTGCCATTTCACCCTTGCCCTGAGGCGGTTTGTTTCTGTGGAGCTGCTTCACGTCACCGTGACTTCCCGTTAGGAAGTATCCTGCTCTGTGGTGTTCGGACTTTCCTCTCATCTGTTAAACAGACAAGCAGACATTTAATCCTCTCTAACAAGAACCAGATAATATTTTTCTGGAGATAAAGTATATCTCATAGTATCAAGTTTAATTTTTGGCTTGGTTTATAGCTTTTTAATGAACAAGATTTCTGATTGAATTTTTTTATAAACAACAATATAACAATAAATGATTTAAAAAAAAATTGTGACTAAATGATGTCAATAATTCATTTTTAAAAATAACTATTTAGGAACAACTACAAAGATATCTACTTATGTCCTCGTGATGTATTCTGTTTAAATCTTATTCGGATTTAAGAATTATAATTATTCAGTTTCTATAGTTAAACTCTCAGCAAGTTTCTTGTCGACAAGAATTCTGCCACAATTTTCACAGGCGACATTTTTGTTTTGTCTGGATATTTCAATAATCAGCTGTGGAGTAATTTTCATTCCGCAGCCCGTACAGCAGTTCTTTTCATGAACGACTACTGCCTTGCGGTTTCTTTGCTTAATCAAGTCGGCATATCTGCGAACAAGATTATGGGGCAATTTACGAGCAAGAGCATTTCTTTTGTCTCTAAAAATCTGTGCTTCAGCCTCAACTTCATCAATTCTCTTTTTTATCACATCTTCCTTGTCTGCCAGTTCATTATCTGCTGCTTTTTGTTTTGATGTGGCTTCCTTTAAATCCTCTTTGAGTCCGTTCTCTTCTTCCATCAGGGCAATTATCTCATC
>JAQVBK010000006.1 GCA_028690365.1 Candidatus Cloacimonadota bacterium | reverse complement strand
CCACTACCGGTGGGGCCAGTTACCAAAATCAATCCTTTGTCTTTCAAGGCAAGTCTTCTTAAAATGTCAGGAAGACGAAGCTCTTCAAAACTTTTAATTTCATTAGGAATAACTCTAAATGCTACACCTATTCCATTAACCTGATGAAAGGCATTAACTCGGAAACGAACATCATTGCTTAGTTTGGTGGAAAAATCTATCTCGAGCTCTTTTATAAAGAGTTCTCGTTGTGACTCGTTCATTACACTGAAAACGAGGTCTCTTACTTCTGACTCATTCATTTTGGGAAGATTTAATCTTTTCATCTGACCATGTACACGAATCATCGGATATGATCCGGCACTTACGTGCAAATCAGAAGCTCCCGCATCAGAAGTAAATCTTAGTAGATCTTGTATTGTCAAACCAGCCTCCGATTATTAAAAATCTTCCTGTTCGTCAGTCCATTCATCAATTCCATAACCATGGAATTTAGCTTCCTTTTCATCATACATTACTTGTTTGCCTTCACCGGCTGGAAAATCTGCAGTAGAAGTTGCCACGTATCTGTTAGGTGGATTGCCAATTGCTTCAAATGTCCATCTCTTTTCAGTTGCATTTCCTAATTTTGCATCCTTAAGAGCATCTTCAACTTGATAACCTTCAGTAGTTCCATAAGTCTGTCTGTAAATTCTAAATGCTGTTCTGATACTACTTAATGCAGCCTGAGCTTCAGAAGATCTGGCCTGTTCCACATACCTCATGTAAGTTGGTACTGCTATTGCTGCCAAGATAGCCACAATAATTACCACCACAAGAATTTCGACGAGGGTAAAACCCTTTTGGTTGTTTAAACTTTTAAACATTTCTCCTCCTACGTTCTTTGTTCATCTATTTTTTGATGATGACTTTTTTGAAGCAAATTACATTCCAAATTAAACATTTCTCCAAATCTTTTGAAACTTTATACATATTATTTGGTTCATGTAATCAGTGCGTCTTTTAATTTCTTGACTCATAAGTAGTCAATTTTTTTTTATGTATTTATTTAAAAAAATAATAAGGAGTTCAAATAATGAAGTCAAAAAACTATCTTTTAACCACAATGTTAATCTTAACATTTTTTCAATTTAATCTTTTTCTTTTCGCCTCTGAAAACAGTACGGAATATCTTGTAGAAATCGGCAATTCAGGCATAACAAGAGAAGACCTGGATACAAGACTATCGAAAATACCTCAGATGTATAGGAGCCAGTATCAAACCATGGAGTCACAAATAAAGCTTCTTGAAAACATGGCAATTGAAGAAGCTTTTTATCTGAAAGCTTTGGAAATGAAGATCGAAGATCGCCCATTGATTCAGGAAATTATCCAGAACACAGTAATCCCCTATTATGCACAGGAGTATCTTAAAAGAGAAGTTACAGATAAAGCTGCAATTTCTGAAAAAGAACTCTCCGATTATTACAATGAAAACAAAGAAAAATTCAGAGTTAAATCAAGCACTGATATAAAGTACTTAAGAATCAGTGATGAAGGATTAGTCGACACAATTATCCAGGAATACGCCGACAACAATGACTTTGATGCTTTGGTAGAAAAATATTCAAATCATGCATCTTCAAAAAATAAGAAAGGTGAAATACGAAACATAAAAGGTGAGGGATACATTCCACTGATAGGAAAAGATCCTGAACTTGAAAAAAGAATATTGGAAGCTGATGTAGCAATCTTCAATGGTCCCATAACAACTGAATCAGGTATACATTTCTTTATTGTTACTCAACTCAAGCCTGAATACATCAGACCTTTAGATGAAATTAGAGAAGAGATAACAGCATCTCTATTACCTCAAAAAGAAAAAGAGTTGAACGACAAAAAACAAGCCGAACTTAAAGAAAAATACAATGTAGTTTTTGACAACGAATTATTAGTTAGCGTAAACTTTGATGACAGTCTTTCATATATAGATATTATGGATAAACATATTATTAATAGCAAGAGTCCGGTACTAAAGCTTACAGTAGCTGATTATATCGATTTTCTTTCCCAGATTACCTCCCAGCAGGCAGCAGGACTAAAGAACCCTGACAACAACACTCAATATTGGCAATCCGTTATTGACAATAGACTTCTATATATAGACTCACAGACAAAGAAATATAAATCGGAAATTGACAATATGTTTGAAGTTAAACATGCACGAAAATCAGTTTTGATACGAACTGCATATAAGGAAACAGTTATCGACTTGATTGAGATAACTGACGATGATGTTAATAATTATTACAATGAAAATCTTGAGAAATATGAAACAAAGACAGAGCGTTCAGTTCAGTTATTTGCTTTTGAAACAGAAAAAATTGCTAAACGAAGTCTCAAAGCAGCTGCTAAAGCTTTAAAGAAGAACAATTTTGATGAACTGGACAAGATAATCACAGAATCTGCCTTGCCTAACTATAAAAGCACAATTGATAAAGTATTCAATAATGGAGTAATTCCCGGCATAGGTAAAGATGATGAATTATCGCAGATTATCTGGAATACTGAAGTTGGCAATCTTTCTGAGATTACCAGAAACACAAAAAACGAATTTGTTTTTGTCAGAATCTTAAGTGAAACCCCCGGAAGTCATATTCCTCTGAGTGAAGTTAAAAATTCCATATTAGATATAGTTAAAAGAGAGAAACAAAAAGAAGCCTTTGAACAGAAAAAAGAAGAGTTGTTTGCTGAATACAAAATCACTATTTTTTCTGAGAGACTTAAAACCAGTTTATCTGCTGAAGAACTTTTTGAACTTGCCGAAGAATCTCAACTCAAAAAACGATTCAAAAATGCAGTTGATTACTACAATCAAATCATCGATGTTTACAAAAACAATAAAGACGATTACAAGGCACTTTTCATGAAAGCATTTATTTACGCTGAAGAACTTAACAATCCAGATGAAGCTGTAACATTGTTCCAGCAAGTTCTTCAATTTCCAACCGGAGATTTACATGAATCCGCAGAATATATGATCAAACTCGTCACTGAAGGAGAAGAAAACATTCTCATATCAGAATAAACTTGTCAATTTGCTTGACATTAAAATTGATTTGAAAGCTTAAGTTTTGCATCTAATCAATAAGGGAGGACTTATGTTTCTAAAAGGTGATAAGCTTAAGGAAGTTTTTCTAAAAGCAAAAAAAGAAAGATTTGGCATTATTGCTTCCAACGTAGTGTTTGATTCTGCTATCAGATCAATGGTTCAGGCTTATGCAACAAAAAATTCTGATGGACTTCTCCAAATGAGTTCCGGAGCTTGTAAATATGCAGCCGGTCAAACCCAAGATATAAAAAAGGGAGCAGAAATGATTTCTGCCATGGTAAAAGTCATCTCCTCTCAGTATTCAAACTCAGGAATCGGTCTTCACATCGACCATGCAACCCCCAATTACCTTGATTTTATAGTATATTGCATTGAAGGTGGGCTTGTATCCTCCGTTATGATAGATGCATCACATGAATCTTTTGAAGAAAATATCAGGATAAGTAAAGAAGTCGTTACTATAGCTCACAAGAACAATGTCATTGTGGAAGGTGAGATCGGCTATATCAAGGGTACAGAGGATGAAATTGTTTCTGATACTGAACTCTATACCAAACCTGAAGAAGCTTTGGAATATGTAAAAAAAACCGGGGTTGATTTGTTTGCGGCATCTGTGGGAACCAATCACGGAGTAACAAAAGGATCCAAAGTTGTTCTAAGGCTTGATTTAATCAAACAAATAGATGATCTGCTCATTGCAAACGGAGTTGAAACCGGCATAGTACTACATGGAGCTTCCGGTTTAACTGATTTTCAACAAGAAACCGCTGTAAAAAACGGTGTGGTTAAGATCAACAAAGACACTCAATACCAGATGGACATTGCAGAAGCTGTTCAGAAATTCTGGGAACATGAGCGTAATGCTATTGTGAGACCTGAAGGCATGAGTGAAGATGATTACATTCCTGATAAAAAGCGTTTCGACCCAAGAAAATGGTTGGGAAAGGGCGAAATCGCAATGCAGAAATCCTGCGAGTCTTTAATAGATGTAGTAGGCAGTGCCAATAAATCAATATTTATGAAATAAATGGAGGGAAAATGAAAAAAATCGCAATTAATGGATTTGGGAGAATTGGCAGACTTGTATTCAGAGCAATGATGGAAAAAGAAAACTTAAACATTGTTGCAATTAATGACATAACCGACCCTTCAACTATCGCTCACTTACTGAAATATGATTCTGTACACAGGAAATTTAAGTATCCTGTTGAAGTAAAAGACAATGCAATTGTTGTTAATGGAAAATCCATTAAAGTTTTTGCTGAAAGAGATCCTGAAAAATTACCATGGAAAGAATTGGAAATTGACGTAGTAATCGAATCTACCGGACTGTTTCGTTCTCAAAAGGATTTACTAAAACATGTTACTGCCGGAGCAAAAAAAGTCATTCTCACAGCCCCTGCCAAAGGTGATTTAGATGCTACAATAGTTATGGGTGTAAACGAAAAGACTTTAAGTGACAACGCAGTAACAATTTCTAATGCTTCATGTACCACAAATTGTCTTGCACCTATTGTAAAAGTACTGCACGATAATTTCACAGTAAAAACTGCTCAGATGACAACCATTCATTCTTACACAAAAGATCAGCAAATTCTGGATGCTCCGCATTCTGATTTAAGAAGAGCACGAGCCGCTGCAATGAGTATGATTCCAACAACAACTGGAGCAGCAAAAGCAATAGGTCTTGTGCTGCCCGAATTGAAGGGAAAAATAGACGGAATTGCAATTAGGGTACCGACTCCCAACGGTTCTTTGGTAGATCTCTCAGTGATACTTGATAAAGAAGTGACAAAAGAGATGATAAATTCAGCCGTCAAAAAAGCCTCTGAAGGACAGCTCAAAGGAATTCTTGAATACTGTGATGAACCTATTGTATCAATAGATATTGTAGGTAACAGTCATTCATCAATTTTTGATTCTGAATTTACAATGGTTAATGGAAATTTCGTAAAAGTACTCTGTTGGTACGATAATGAATGGGGTTACTCAAGCAGAGTAGCTGATTTAGCCGAGTATTTGAAATAACATTTTTATCAATTATCAGAATCAGGTTATGCAAATCAAGCTGCAACCTTTAATCTTATTGTTGCTGTTACTCATTGTAACAGCAACATCCTGTTCAAATAAACAGGAAACCAGTGAACTAAAAGTAGCTTTTTCCAGTTTTCCTGAGACATTTGACAAAATCACCAGAAACGAACATTTTACAACGCTGGTTAACAGTAATATTTTTGAATATTTCTTAGAATATGAGCATTCTACTTTTAAGCCAATCTTAACCAGTGGCTGGTTGAATTCATCTGACTCAACTATTGTATTTAAAATCAGAGAAGGGGTTCATTTTCATAATGGCAAGTTGCTAGACAGTCAAGATGTAATCGAAAGTCTTAACAGGGCACTTAATAGTGATGTATCTCTCATGAAGGACCCACAGATGGCTGAAGAGCTTATCTGCAGAATCATCGACAAATTCAGCATAGAATTTACCTACAAATCTGACTTTAAATCTCTAATGTTCACTCTTGCCGGTTTACCAATTTATAATTCAGAAATACTCTCACAGTTTACTGACGATGAAATCGCAAAAAATCCTGTAGGCACAGGTAAGTATTATCTCAGTTCCAATAATGACTCCCTAATTGTCCTTGAAAAATTTAATAGATATTGGGGAGAACCTGCAAGCATCGATAAAATTAAAATCTTTAAGATAAAAGAAAGAGCTGACCAACTTAACGCTGCTTATAACGGCAAAATTGATTTGTTGATGGATTTACCTGTAAATGAAGTTAAAACTCTGCAAAAACGTTCATCCTTTAATATAATAGAAAAAACCGGTAACATCGTTATGTACATGATGCTAGATGCCAGACGAAGCAAATCACCAATGATTGATCTGGAACAAAATCCATTCACTGACATCAGAGTCAGAAAAGCAATTGCTCATTCAATTGACACCCATACTTTTGTGAGTCGCTATTTACAGTATAGCGCAATTGTTTTAAGCCAACCATCATTACCGGAGTCAAACGGTTTTAATCATAGTCTTACTCCTATTGAATACAATCCGGATACATCTAGCAAACTTTTGAAGGAAGCAGGATATCTGAATGGCTTTAACTTAACTATTGATTGCATTCAAAATAAATATCCGATGGATTATGAACTGGGTGAATTTATCAAAAATAGCCTGAAAAATATCGGAATAACGGCAGAAATCTGCTACAATAACTCAGAATCATTTTACAATAAACTCTCAGAAAGCAACTCCTCTGCATACATTACAGGTTTTAGAAATCCGGGAGACTATTCTTTTTTTTCAATCTTCGGACTCTATCATCACGATGAAAATAAAGGACTTTTAAATAGGTTTGGAAATGTGGATAATGAATTGAAAATACTTTTCGATAATCACATTGACTTGGAAATTGATCCTGAACTGAATGAAGAAGCTGTACTGAAAATAGCTGAAGTTGCCCAAAACACTTTCTTTGTCATTCCATTATATGCTCCAAAAGAGTTATATCTTCTCTCTGATAAATTTGTTTGGAATCAGTTTTCCCACACGATAAATTTTAGCGATTTCAGTAGAAAAGATGACAAGCAGTAAAACATACCTGAATCTTTCTTTTCCCTCTCTATTCATTATCATCCTGATAACAATTATACTTTTGTTGCAAAATTACTCTCTTTCAGTATCACGATTCAGGGAAATGGTATTATCAAAATCTCTGACCGTGGGCAATAACGTAAATAAAGTAATCGAACAATTAAAAACAATCAATCCCTTTCAAATGGAGAAATTGATTTCTACTCATACTGACCTGGCGGAATATGGATTTGAAAACCTTCTAATTTTGGACACTAAGAACAATGTGTTGTTTAATTACTCAGATGAGAAAAAAAATTATTTCTATCTGCCAAAAGATTTATCATTCCTGAATGATTATATATTCTTAACCAATCCTACAATCTTTGATTATAAGATTGAAGATAAGAATTTCTGCTTGGTTTTTCTGCCTATTATTGAAAGAAATGGCAATCATAAACTAAACTCAGTCTACTTTTTTAATTATAACAGACCTCGTTCAGAAGTAATGAGAATGGCTTATCTGACCAGTATTCTTCTGTCAATGGTCTATCTTGGACTTTTGTTCTCGCTCCATATTTTCCACAGTAAGGTCACTGACTCAATTAATATTATAAATCAAAGTATTGAATCCCAAGTTTATAATAGAGAAAATCAAACTAAACTTCAGTTTAAATATATCAGACCATTTCAGGTCTTAGAAAGAAAAATAGCTTTCATTATCGCAAACCTCAAGAACTCTCAAGAGAAATTTTTTGAACTATCTGAAAAATTCAATCTGTTAGTAGAGAATTCAAATGACGGTATTATCATAGAAGAACTTGATGGTAGAATATCTTTCTGCAACAGTCGGTTGATATCTTTATTGGGATACGAATCTGAATCAGATATTGTAGGTAGAAGATTTACTGATTTTATCACGGGGACAGAATCTCTGGAACGATACGCAAACGAAACAGCTCTCAGAGAAGAAGTCAAATCCTCTGCTTATAAACTAAATTTTTCCAAAATGGATGGAACAAAATTATCCTGTCTGATTTCGGGCAACGCTATATACGACAGAAATGGTAAATTAGCAGGTTCTTATGGAGCTATCACTGATATTACGGAGATTGAATCAAAAGAAAAAGAAAAACAATCAGTTCAGCAAACCCTCAACGAATATCTGAATCTGACAGAAGAAGTTTTCATTTTAATCAAAAACAAAACAATTATTAACACAAATAACTCTTTCCCCAATGTTTTCAATCTGACTAAAAATGAAGTGATAAATGTTGATTATACTACAGCTCTAAAGAATTTTAAAGAATTTATCACTCACCTTGATCTTCTGCTAAATCAAGTAAAGAAAACTGCAAAAATGGAATATTTTGAACCACAGTTAAATCTTTGGTTTCTTCTCTCATTAACGCACATTGATTCAGATCTTTTTACCGTCACTATCCAGGATATAACTGATCTTAGAAAAGATGAAGAATTCCATAAATACATTTTCGAATACTCCAGTTCCTTTACTGTAATCACTACACAAGAGAAGAAATTGGTTTTTGTTTCAAAATCATTCTCCGGCATTACCGGATATGACTCTATCTGGTTATCATACAATTTCAATAATATTTTTACCGCACAAAATCAGCAGACAATCTCATTACTTACTATGAGTAACAAAGAATTGACATTTACAACTCTTGTTGCACACATTCCAGAAAAAGATTACATAATCCATTATTGCAGTTTATCATGAAAAACATTAAACTTATACTTTTAACTGTGGTTATCTTTGTAATTCTTCTTGTTTTGTGTTATTTCTCAATTTTAAACTACTATTCTGCATTGTATAAACACAGTAAAACTAGTACCAATTTCAAACATCTGCAGATGATAACTTCTTTTCTAGAGAAAAAAGTCACTCTCGAAAAACAAGATATCTCCGTTTATTACGATAAAATGATCCCAGAACTGGAAACTTTTAATTATTCACTCATAATTTTGAATAATGAATCAATCACTTATCAGCAGCATTTTAGACAAGATCTACAGGAAAGTATCCTTCAGAGAATCATATCAGAAGTCATTAATGATTCAGCATTACAAGGAGCCTCATTTTCAGATAACACTTATGCAGTTTTTTTCAAGAAAAGTATAATTTCAGATGACATTTATTATGTAGTTCTTATAGAAAAAGTCTCTTCAGCATTATCAAGTATTGCGCGAAAATCATTTATTCAATCTATAGTTTTATCTTTATTGCTAACAATCATTGGGGTAATTTTATTTATATACAGTCATTTATTACACAGAAAAGGATTATCTCTAGGCAACAAAGAAGACGCAGAAATATATGTTTCACTCTCAACTCATTCTCATTCTTCACCCTATGTAATCACAAACAGACAAGGACAAATAAGCAAATTTAATACTCCTGCTTCTAATCTCTTTGCCAAAGAAGATAATTATCTTTCCAATAAGAATTTTTTTGAACTGATAATTTTTGAAGATAAAAACCAAAAAATATATGATGTTGAATCTGTAGACAAACAACAATTCACGTTAAATAATACCAGAGGAGAAAATGTTTTCGTTGAATTGTTTGTAGAAAAGCTTCAAATAGGCAAAAGAAAAATTAAGTACATAATCTTTATTAATAACATTACTGAGCAGCTTCGTATAAATGAGGTTGTACATAAGGAAATTGCAAAATTCAGGGCAATCATGAAATTTTCGGAAATGCTCAGTTCTATCACTGATCCTAAACTTATTACAAAATACGTAATTGATGACACCAAGAACCTCGTTGATTATAAGTATGGAACTCTGCTGGTTTTTGACAACGGTCATCTTACAGTTTTTTATACCAATGACCCGGAGATTCAATCAGTAAAATCATCTATCAAGCTTAAAATAGGTGAAGGCTTATCTGGTCTTGTTGCCGAAACGCGTCAGGGAATATATCTCAATAACACAACAAGTAACAGTGTCACAAAAACCATTGAAGGCACTCCCGATATTGTAGAGAAATTACTCTCCGTTCCTCTGATAAGTAAAACCAAATTACTCGGGGTTATGACTATTACCCGTCAGGAAGAAGTTGATTTTACTGATGAGGACTTACACATTATGGAGATTTTCGCCTCACAAGTTGCAACAGTAATGGATAATGCCAATTTACTTCAACGTCTGACAAATTCCGAAAAAACTTACCGATCACTCATCAATGAAGCCCGGGTTGGAATATTTATCTTGCAGGCAAATAAAATCACTTTTGTTAACGATTCTTTCTGTAAAATGCTTGATATGAGCAAAGATTTCTTAGTTGGAAGTTCTATGTTGGATATTATTGAACCTTCCGAGCAAGGGAAATTTGCTTCAAAAATGAGTAATTTCCTCTTGAACAGTGAATATGAAGTACAACAGCTAAAATTGATCAAAAGTGATCACGGAATTGTCACAGTTGAGCTAATGTTCTCAATGGCACATTGGGAAAACAAACTCGCTATTATGGGAATGGTTACGGATATCACCGAGAAAATATCTCTTTATAATCAGCTCAATCAAACTCAAAAAATGGAATCTGTCGGTTCTATGGCAGGAGGAATAGCACACGATTTTAAAAATATTCTTTCCGGTATTCTTGGTGCAACTGAAATGCTTTTAATTAATTCGAAACCTGAATCTAAAATACATAACTATGCTACAATGATAAAAAAATCGGCGGACAGAGGATCAGCTCTGGCGCACCGAATATTAAAATTCTCAAGAAAAGATGATAAAACAGTTAAGCTGTTTGATTTGAATGAAGTTATTCATGAAGTGCTGGAACTGGTTTCTCATACGTTTCCAAAGAATATTGCCTTCACTACAGACTTATCGGACACAGCATTAGTATTTGAAGGTGATCCGGTAAAATTTCAACAGATTATTTTGAACATTACAGTAAATGCAAGAGATGCAATGCCGAATGGTGGTTTATTAACCATTCGTTCGCAGAAGATGGTAGATTTTTCGGAAGAGACAGTTGATGAAAGTTTTTTTGCAAAAATATCGATTACAGATACCGGAACCGGTATGACTGAAGAGGTCAAACAACACATTTTTGAACCTTTCTTCACCACTAAAGGTGCAGAAAAAGGTACAGGATTAGGCATGTCTACCACTATCAGAATCATTCAGGAATTCAATGGTAAACTGGATCTGGAATCTGAAGTCAATAAAGGTTCCAAATTTATCATCTCTTTGCCTTTGAGTAAAAAAACTTTGACTAAAGAAGTACAAATTGTTACCACTCCTTCAAAATTTAATCCACACAAAATACTTCTAGTAGACGATGAAGAGATTGTGCTGGAAATCGCCAAAGAATTGCTTGAAGAAATCGGTAACTCGGTAATTGCAGTAGATTCCGGCGAGAAAGCCTTGCAGGTCTTAGAAGAAAATCCTGACATTGATATTGCTATTTTGGATAGAATACTACCTACAATTAGTGGCATTGATCTTTTCCGCCAGTTAAAAGCTAAATATCCCCAACTCAATATAATAATTTCAAGTGGATTAACAGAAGATAAATCAATCCAGGAACTCAAAAAAGAAGGGCTTCTAGGCTACATTACAAAGCCTTTCAGACTAGAAGATATATGTAATGTAATTAATAGAATTGAATAGGATAAATTAATTCTGTTAATATCAGTTAATTAACTGCCAACATGTTCTCTATACATCTCAGAGCTTTCACTGCCATCTCATTATCAATTTCAATGGGGTTCTTTTCCTCTTTAAGAGAGTAATAAACATCTTCGAGAGATGTTAGTTTCATGTTTCGGCATATTGCATTTTTGGAGAGCAATTCTATTTTCTTATCTGGAAATCTGTCTTTTAATTGATCATAGACTCCAATTTCAGTACCTATAATGACTTTATCATTCTTCTCAGCAAAATCAATTATTCCTTTCGTAGAAGAGATCAAATCAGCAAAAGGATATATTGTCGGATTACACTCAGGATGAATAAGAATTTTATAATCAGGGAAATCATGTTTTGCTTTCTTTACGTCTTCAATTGAAATAAAACACTCGTGAACATTGCAATAACCCTGCCACACCACAATATCTCTTGCCGTAATATTCTTTGCAAAAGTTCCAAGATTTTTATCAGGGACGAAAAGTAATTTTTCAGTAGGTTCAAAAGATTCAACTATTTTAACAGCGTTGGAGGAAGTGCAACAGATATCGCTTTCTGACTTAGTCTCCAAAGAAGAATTTACATAGCATATAACTTTTGCACCCGGATACTGAGCTTTAAAATTAATGAGCTGTTCTTTATTGATTTTATCAGCAAGAGGACATCCGGATTTATCATTGCTTAATAAAACTTTTGCCTGTGGATTAAGCAACTTAGCAGTTTCTGCCATAAATCTAACTCCACAAAACAGAATTATGTCGTTTTCAACTCTTGTTGCTTCCTGAGCCAGTTGTAATGAATCACCAAGAAAATCAGCGATTTTCTGAACCTCAAGTCGCTGATAATGATGAGCTAAAATAATAGCATTCTTTTCTTTTTTAAGACGTCTGATTTCTTCAACTAATTCTATTTGTGATAATTTCATTTTCCCACTAACTAAGTTTTTTGTGACCAAAACCCCCTTCATTTCTCTCAGTAACAGACAAATTATCTGTTTCTATAAAAACTGCTGTCTCAACTTTGTTGATAACCATTTGTGCAATTCTAGTTCCAGGCTCTACAGAAAACTCATTTTCTCCAAAATTATAAAGTATTACCTTTATCTCGCCCCGGTAATCTGAATCTATTGTTCCCGGAGAATTCAGTACTCCAATGTAATGATTCAAAGCTAAACCACTGCGGGGACGAATTTGAGCTTCATAACCTTCAGGAACTGCAATTGCAATGCCGGTAGGTATTAACGAGAGTTTACCGGGAAAAATAGTTACAGTGTCGTTGTTTGCAGAATAGACATCATAACCAGAACTGTGAATTGTCATTTGCTGGGGAATCATTGCTATATCATTTAATCTTTTAAAAAAGATTTTCAACTAAAAACTCCTTGAATAGATAAAATCTGCCAGCATTATCAAGTACTCGGCTTTTTCTCCAAAGACAGACAGAGTTTCTTTGGCTTCTTCAATCAAATCAAAAGCCATTTTTCGTGAATTCTCAATTCCATAAACTGCCGGATAAGTTGCTTTTTTTACTTTCTCATCCTTACCAGTTGTTTTACCAAGTTTCCCCGAATCACCTTCTATATCAAGAATATCATCAGTAATCTGAAAAGCCAGACCAATATTCTTGCCATACTTGTCCAGTCTTCTGGCATGTTCAGCATCAGTATTAGCCATATAACAAGCAAATCGTATAGACAAATCTATTAGTCTTCCTGTTTTGTTATCATGGATATATTTCAACTCAGATTTGCTGACTTCTTTTCCTTCATGAATAATATCAGACATCTGACCGGCAATTAGTCCGTCTACACCGACCTCTTTCGTCAATTCACGAATCATCTTCATTTTAAGTTCACTGTCTAATTCTAAAACAGAAAGGATCTCGAAAGTATAAGTCAGTAGAGAATCACCTGCTAACAGGGCTATTCCCGGACCATAGACAACATGGCAGGTCTTCTTCCCCCTTCTGTAATCATCATTATCAATAGCAGGCAAATCATCATGAATAAGAGTGTAAGTATGAAGCATTTCGATTGCAGAAGCTACCAATCTGACTGGTTCAATATTATCATGGAACAAAGAGTATGTTCTAATAGTCAGATAGGGACGAATTCGTTTACCTCCGGCAAACAAAGTATGTCTCATAGCCTTATGAACTTCGCGTGGATACTCATCTTTTCGTGGAAGATATCTATCAAGGGTAATGTTAATTAATTCCCTTTTTTCCTTCATGTCTTTTTTAAGCAAGATGTTGTTATAAATCATTTTGTTTTTTTGTTCCTCTGCTTAAATCCTTCTTTTGAGAAGCTTGAAAAATTCTGGTTTCAGCATCATCTATTTTTTTCTGGCAGAAAGAAATCAAGTGAGAACCTTCTTCAAATAATCCGACTATACGATCAAGGTCATCAATTCCTGTCTCCATATCTGCAATAATTTCTTCAATCCTATCCAAAGCCTCTTCAAATTTCAGTTTCTTTCTCATTTTTTTTTCATCACAGCTAATACATTGTTTTTCGAAAGTGTTAGATGATGATATGGGTTTTTATTTTTATTATTTCTAATTACTTCATAGTGTAGGTGAACACCGGTAGATCTGCCGGAATTACCCATCAGTGCAATTATCTGTCCTCTCTTTACAGAGTCTCCAGGTTTAACCATCGCCTTATTCAGATGAGCATATTTTGTAAGATATTCCCCTGCATGATCAATCTCGATATATCTTCCAAAGAATTTTTTATTCCCGCAAGCTTTGACTACTCCATCGGCAGTCGCATAAACAGGAGTCCCTATTTGATTTGCAATATCCAAACCTCTGTGGAAAGTACGTTTCGAAGTAAACGGGTCTTTTCTCCAACCATAGGCATCTGAGATTCTTCCAAAAGCTGGATATATAGAAGGAGTATATCTGTAGTAATAATCTATTTCATCTATAACATTTCCTAACTCAGTTATTGTTTGTAAATCATAGTTTACCTTGGCATTTACTATTAACATTGATTTTAAGATATCGTTGTAAAGATTTGAAAGTAGAGAATCGTACGATACAAGGCTGTAATCGATTTGTGGCAAACCACCGATACCTTGCTCACGAAGGTCTTTGCTGATCACATCCATATTGTTTTTTTGCCTGATTTCGTCTTCCCATTGCTCTATTAGTTGCAGCTTAGTCCTTATAGAATCTAAATCCGTACTTAATACAACCAGTTTTTTTCTTAGAACACTGTTTTCTTCTGCAAGTTTGTTATAGTCTTTCATGTTTGTTTGACTTGCAGTCACATATATAATTGAAACGGTAATCGCAATCCCAATCAACAAGGGAACAGTAAGCAGTAATTTCAAAAACATTTCGGAAATTGAATAGCTTTTCGTAGAAGTCGAATCAGTATTACTAATGTTTATGAAAATTCTCCGTTTAGTTTCCATAATCTTCCTTTTGCTGTTTTCTATTTTCATATTTTTTCATAGCGTGCAATTTTATTTAAAGAGTTTTTTTGTCAATGTTTTAGATTGTTCAACTTGTTTTTATAATATTTCGGCATTTTCTATGATTTCAATATTCGAATAATATGAAAAATTGAATTCTTCAATTTTCAAACAATCATCATCATATTGCGTGTATTCAGATTAATAAGTTGACACAAATTTTGCTTTGGATAAAAAAGTCTTTAATTATATGAATCATTCTAATTTAAAGGAGAATATAAAAAATGGCTTCATTCGCTGTTTTAGGATGTATGTTTGGAGATGAAGCAAAAGCTAAAATCGTTGATGTAATGGCTGCAGAAGCAGATGCCGTCATTAGGTTTCAGGGTGGCAATAATGCCGGTCATACGATTGTCATTGACGGCGTTAAATATGTTTTGCACTTAATCCCGTCAGGCATACTCTACAAAAACAAAATTTGTGTTTTAGGTAACGGAGTTGTAATAGATCCACAATCCATTATTGAAGAAATGACTAATTTGGAAACCTCCGGTATTTCTTTCACAGGAAGATTCTTCATTGATCCTCGAGCCGCAATTGTATTGCCAATTCACAAAATGCTTGATGGGATATATGAAGATTCCAATACTCAAATGAAAATCGGATCAACAAGAAGAGGAATCGGACCTTGTTATTCTGATTCAACTGCCAGAGCAGGAATACGTTTGATAGATCTTTTTGAATTGAAACAACTGAAAGCCAGGGTCATCAATGTTTATAATTATCATAATCAACCAATTACTTCAGAAGAAGCAGATAGTATCGTTAAAAGTCTTTCTGAATTTTTAGAGAAAATAAGACCTTTTGTAAAACAAACATGTTATCTAATAAATGAAATGCATGAAAAACAGCAAAATATTCTTTTTGAAGGGGCTCAGGGAGCTCTCCTTGATATAAATTTCGGGACTTACCCTTATGTTACTTCTTCAAACACAACAACCGGTGGAATTTTTACCGGTAGCGGATTTGGATACAAAAAACTCGACAAGGTAATTGGAGTATATAAGAGTTATTTTACCAGAGTTGGTGATGGTGCGTTTCCAACAGAGTTGTTTGATGAAACAGGAAATAAAATACGTATCCAGGGTAATGAATTTGGCAGCACTACAGGCAGACCCAGAAGATGCGGTTGGTTTGATGCTGTTGCAGGAAGTTTTACTGCAATGATAAATGATGTTAGCGAAATTGCACTAACCCTGCTTGATGTGTTAAGCGGAATCGAAAAATTGAAGATATGTACCTCTTATCTTTTGAATAATGAAGAAATTCAGGAATTCCCTGTTAGTAATTCCTTGTTGAGTCAGGTCAAACCAGTTTATACTGAATTACGGGGTTGGGATTGCGATCTTTCAACGTTCAGAAAATATGATAGCTTCCCCCCCGAGGTAAAAACATATATTTCAGCAATCGAAGATTACCTTAAAAGAAAAGCATCAATCATATCTGTCGGAGCTGACAGAAAACAGACAATATTCAGAAATTAGTAATTGGAGGTGAAATGAAAACTTATTTATTGATATTTCTGCTGCTATTCAGTTTAGCTTTACAAGCTCAGCTTGTTCATTACTCAGCCCCAGAATTCATGCAAAGCCCATATGATCAATATTCATACAATTATTTAAATGTAGAAACAGCCGGAATGGGAGATTGCAGTGTGGCAAATTTTGGTGGAATAGGCTTCTCTTTGAAAAACCCTGCCAGTCTCAGGGTCAGCTCTTTTAGATTATTAGCTGAAATCAATGTTAAATACCAAACAGATGAAATTGGTCAGTATATTTATGAAGAAGATAATAATAGTAGAGAAGATGATTCCGGCGTAATGATTCACAGAGGCAAACAAACTTATTATTCAAAAATGCCATTTTCACTTGCAGGAATAGCTTTCCCTGTGAATAATTTTAGTCTTGGAATGAGTTTCTCAATTCCTCAGAATTTGTCTTATGATTCTTTTCGTAGAACACTTGCACAACAATCGGATTATTTCTATGATTACATACCTACGTTTACAAATTTGCAGTCAACTGCAACCTGTTCCTATAAAATTGGTAATCTTCAAGTAGGTATGAATCTAATTTTGAATACTTACCTTTTTTCTCAATACCGTCTTGAAGGAGATCTCCAAAAAATCACCTTCAACGAGTCAGCATTCAGGTTTAATCCCGGTATTGTTTACAGTTTCGGAAATCTTAATCTGGGAGCAAGTTATAAAACAGCTGCAGAAACAACTTTTGATATTGTTTCAGATAGTCTTGTCTTTTCTCAGAATGGAGAGTCACAACAATCTTTATCTTATAAAACCAAAATTCCTTCAGTAACTTATTTTGGTCTAAGTTACCTGTTAGGAAACAAAAGAATCTCTGGCGAAATGGAATACGAATTTACAAGCGAACAAAGTAATGAATATGATGACAATATGAAAGCAAAATTTGGCTTCGAAAAAATTGGCAAAAAAATGGACTTAAGATTAGGATATATCTATTCAAAAGCTGTCTTTGACGGCATATATGATGTACCTGTCGCACTCAAGGAAGGCAATGTATTTTATACTCATTATTACGATATCAAAATCAAGAAAACTGATCAGCATTGGTTCACTTTGGGTTTAACAGCAAAAACAGTTTACGGAAACCTAAACTTCGCTTTTATGAAAGATTTTACTTCAGAAATGAAATGTGCCAATTTAAAGTGTTCATTTGAACTGGATTTTGAGAAATTGAGTAAAGCTATTTACAAAAAATAGTTTATGAATCATAAAGTAAGCTGGAAGGAAATCTCTTGCGGTGACGGAATTAAAATTGAAACTGGTGACCAGATTATATTGCATTATACTGCCTCTGATGAAAAGAACAGAAAAATCGCTGATTCATATGTACAGAATAACCCTTTGATTTTCCAATATGGATCAGGCTATGTAATCAAAGAGCTTGAAGAGGGAATTAGAGGGATGAGAATAGGGGATATCAGAACACTAGAATTATCGCGGCAAAACAAGATTATCTGGAAACAACTTGAACCAGAAATTTTCAATGACATTATTTATCTTACAATTGAGCTGATTGACTTAAAAAGGACATAATGATGCCAAGAAAGATTTTTCTGATAGCGGAAGATTTCACGTTTTCATTTCCTGAAAACATAGGCATTTGCAATATCTCAGAAGCTGAAAATAACTTGTCACCTGATGATATTGCACTCATGTTCTTTGGCTCATTTTGTGACAATGATACTTATTCTTTCATTCATAAAACCGATGCCAAAGTTTTTTGGATAACTGATTCTATTGATGAAATGCTTGACTTGCACAATAAATTTGATTCCCGTTTTTTTTTTCACAGACAGTGTCTGTTACACATAAATAATCTTATACATGAGAGCATGTTTCCTGAATACATTAATCCTGAATCAGTTTTCTCGTTATTTTTTTGTGTTGATTCTACTTACGAAAGTATAGATACAGCAGTAAGAAGAATAGAAGAATTTATAAAAAGAATAGCAAAGTTTGATGACTCCGTTATTATTTTTCAATTGAATGTTGTCAGCAGAGAGTTGCTGACGAATGCAGTTAAATACGGAAATCTCTTTGATACACAGAAACAGGTATTTATCTCTATAAGTTTTGAAGATAAAGAAAAGAGAATTTGTTTGAAAGTTAAAGATGAGGGAAAAGGATTTGATTTTCCCGGGAAAATTGAATCCGTCGAAGATCTTAGAGAAGGACAACGCGGATTCTTTATTGTAAGTAGTTATACAGAAAGATTTTTAGTTAATAAAAATCTGGTAACTGCAGAATTAAAGTTTTAAAGAAAAAAATATAAGTCAGGGAGGTAATATGGAAGCTAAAATTGACAATAACACACTGGAGTTAATCTTTTCCAACAATCTGATTGCT
Organism: Candidatus Cloacimonadota bacterium; assembly: GCA_028690365.1. Taxonomy (GTDB): domain Bacteria; phylum Cloacimonadota; class Cloacimonadia; order Cloacimonadales; family JAQVBK01; genus JAQVBK01. Next base: position 17,678 of record JAQVBK010000006.1, on the reverse strand, counting down.
TCAAATCTAGACCACCAATTAAAAACATCAAAGAGCTTTCTGTCTGAGCACTCAGATCTGAAGAATATCGTACTCAATTTAGAAAATGTGGTTGAAATTGATTCTCTGGGTATTAATCTTGTTGTAGGTTTGTATAAACAAGTTACTGCCGAGAAAAGACAGTTTTCTGTAATTAACACCTCAAAACCTATTAAAAATTTGTTCAATCTCTTTAAACTCTCATCTTATTTCGACGTATCTTAGGAGGATTTATGGTAGGGCAAGATCCTGAAATGCTACAAATGTTTCTGGAAGAATCCAGAGAACATCTGAATAGTCTCGAAGCCGACCTGCTAACTCTGGAAGATACAGTTGATGCTCCCGAACAAGAACTGATTAATCGGATATTCCGTTCAGTTCACAGCCTAAAAGGTTCAGCAGGCTTCTTTGGTTTCGAAAATATAACTAATCTCAGTCACGTAATGGAAAATTTGTTTTCACTGATTAGAGATGGTAAAATGAAACCTTATTCCGGTATGATAACTAGTTTGCTTGATGGCAAGGATCGTTTAACAGAAATGATTGATGATGTAGATAATAGTGAAAGTATTGATATCCGGGATGAGATGAAAAGGTTGAATGAAATCCTCAGCAATGGCGGTCAGGCCGATAAAAACGTACTTATTAAACCTAAAAACATCGAAACCCTGCCCGAAAGATTATATCGTCAATTTGAAATCTCCGTCAGTGAGCTGGAAAAAGCTGTTGGTCATGGTAGATTTCTTTATTCTGTTCATGCCTACACAAAAAAAGACATGAAGAATAAAGGTAAAACACCTTTTGATTATTTACAGGGGATCAAAAAACTGGGCAACTTAATCGCTTCATACTCAGATATTTCCGAGATTGGTGGTTTAGACGACAATCTCACAGAAAAAGATATTTCCTTCGTTTTTCTGTTTTCTTCTGTGTTGGAGCCTGATCTGATTGCTCTCGGTCTCGAAGTAGAAGAAAGCCAGGTTGAACTATTGGAAGTCCCTGATGTTATGAAAGAAACAAAAAAAGAAAAGATAACAAGCGAAGAAAATACCACAGAAAACGATTTAACCCATAAATCTGAAGAAGACAATCTGGATAGTGAAAATAATGTTGATTCTACAAATGGCGAAGTTGCAGACTCAAAAAGCAGAATTGTTAAGAACGAGTCGAGTAAACATTCAGAAAGTATCCGCGTTTCGGTACCACTATTGAACGATTTGATGACATTTGCCGGAGAACTGGTGTTGGCAAGAAACCAACTGCTTAGAATGACAGAAGACATCTCGAAAACAGTCCCCGGATTACAGAATGTTTTGCAAGACATCAACATGACAACATCCCTGCTGCAGGAAAAGATTATGAATACAAGAATGCAGCCGATATCAACCGTATTCAACAAATTTCCCAGAGTTATCAGAGACTTATCTAATAAACTAAAAAAAGACATAAAGCTGGAAGTTACCGGAAATGATGTAGATTTGGATAAATCTATCATTGAGGTCCTCTCCGACCCACTTACACATCTGATTAGAAACTCAGCAGATCATGGTATTGAGTTGCCTTCTGTCAGACAAAAAGCAGGAAAGCCTTCAGTCGGTACAATCTGGCTAAAAGCTTATCACGAAGGCGGAAAAGTAAATATTGATGTAGTAGACGACGGAAGAGGTATTAACAGAGAAAACATTCTAAAGAAAGCAATTGATAAAGGAATTGTCACTGAATCAGAAGCAAAAATAATGTCAGACAAAAATGTTTACAGTCTTATTTTTGCTGCCGGTTTTTCTACCGCTGAAGAAGTTTCTGATGTATCAGGCAGAGGTGTCGGAATGGACGTTGTCAGAACAAACATCGAAAAACTGGGCGGTAGTGTCAGCGTTGATTCAGAAAAAGGCAAAGGAACCGTAGTTAATCTCAAGCTTCCACTAACCCTGGCAATCATTCCTTCCCTCATCGTTACTGTTCAAAATCAGAATTTTGCTTTACCGCAAGTATCTCTCAGGGAACTGGTAAGAATAAAGAAGGGAGAAGGGCAGCACAAAATAGAAATGGTCAATAATGCACCAGTTCTTCGATTACGCAACAAACTGTTGCCAATAGTTTACTTAGCGGATGTTCTGGGCTTACCCAAAAACGATGAAAATCAGGAAATTATTAGAGTTCTGGTACTTCAACAAGATGAAAATGAATTTGGTCTGGTAGTTGACAATATCTTTGACAGCGAAGAGATTGTGGTTAAATCAATACCCAGATTCTTCAAAAAATCGATGTGTTACTCCGGCACTACAACTATGAGTGATGGAACTGTTGCTTTAATTCTTGATATTGCCGGAATCGCTTCTAAAGCCAAACTCAATTTCTCAGCTATTCAGACAAAAACAGAGAGTAAGGAAGATTCACTCAGAAAAGATACTCAGGAAAAACAAAACTTGCTCCTTTTTGAAAATGCAGATGATGAATTCTTTGCGTTGAATCTTGATTTGATTAAGAGAATAGAAAAGATAAACCAGTCAGAAATAGAAATTGTAGGTGATAAAAAATACATTGAACATGAAGGTAAGAGTCTAAGAATAATACAATTAGAAGATTTTTTACCTGTGAAAGTAAAGCAAAATCCAGGAGAAAACATTTATGTAATAATTCCTACCTGGATAGAAAATCCTATTGGCATTATCGCTCATAAAATTATCGACTCTATCTCAGTAAACGCTAACATCGACACTGAAAGCATAACAGCTAAAGGATTGATTGGATCTGCGCTTATTGATAAGAGAATTGTTCTGTTCCCTGATATTTACTCAATTGCTGAGATGGCAGATCCGGAAAAAACTCACCGATATCATTCGGATCAAAACGAGAAAATCAAAATCCTACTGGTAGAAGATACTCCATTCTTCCGATCTTTAGTCAAACAATACTTTGAATCAGTCGGTTATAAAGTTGATCTTGCAGTTGACGGAATGGATGCAATGAAGAAACTTCAAAAGAATAAATATCAAGCTTTTGTTGTAGATATTATCATGCCAAGAATGGACGGATTTGAATTTGCCAAAGCAGTGAGATCAAATGAAGAATATGATACGACTCCGCTAATTGCACTGACTACACTAAGTGATGATGTTAATCGTTCCAAAGCAACAGAGATCGGATTTGATGCATATGAAATAAAAGTTCATAAAGAGCATCTTTTAGAAACAGTTAAAAAACTACTCAATAAGAAAAAAAGTATCTCTAAGCAGGAGGCACTGTGATTCTGTCTGAAATTCAAAGAACATATCATGATAATCATGCAGTCAGGACTGAAGAAAGATATGAGAATGGAAAGAAGAATGGAATTTCAAAGTGGTTTTATGATAATGGTAGTCTGGAGGCAGAAATATTATACTTGAATGATTTAAGACATGGCAGATATGTATCATATTATGAAAATGGAAATATCTGGCAGGAAAGCTTTTATCAGGATGATTTGATTTGCGGTTTATCTAAATGGTACTATGAAGATGGTAAACTTGCTGCCGAAATGTTATATGAAGACGGAATTCAGGAAGGAGTTACCCGGTGGTTCTATAAAAATGGAGAAGTAAAATTAATCGAGAACTATCATAACAATCTTCTACACGGCAAGGTAAACGGTTTCGATGAAAAAGGTACTCTTATCATGGAAGATATCTATGAAAATGGTCAAAAGAAAGTAAGCAGACAATTTCATAATGGCAAAATGATTGCCGAAATGTTTCACTAAATATCAAAACTCAAGAGGCAGGAAAAATGAAAAAACTTTTAATCGCACTACTCATAGTATTTGCTTTGTTGATTGTAGTCTCAATCACTGCAATATTCAAATACATAGCTTTCTATAACTCTGCACAGACTCTTAAAGTTGAAGTTCAGAATCACTTTGCGGAAATAGATAATCAACTAAACAGAAGATTTGATCTCATCCCGAATCTGGTAGAAACTGTTAAGGGTTATGCTTCACATGAGCGTGAAACCTTGGAATCAGTAACTCAGGCCAGAGCAAAGGTTGGCGGTATGATAAATATCTCAGAGAATGTTCTTAATGATCCGGAGCTTTTTGCAAAATATCAGGATGCTCAAAATTCATTAGGCAGTGCGCTTCAACGACTTATGGTTGTACAGGAAAGATATCCTGAACTAAAAGCGAATGAGAATTTTATCCGACTACAGGACGAACTGGCAGGTACAGAAAACAGAATTACTGTAGCAAGAAAACGTTATAACGATGCAGTTACAGTTTTCAACAAGAAACTGGTTATCTTCCCCAACAACATATATGCAGGAATTGCCGGTATACAACAGGCGCAGTTCTTTAAAGCTCCTGATGAAGCCCAGACTGCTCCTCAGGTAAAATTTAATTAAGGCAGGATTTACTCCTGCTTTTTTCTTATGAAACTACAAAACTTTATCTTCCGCAATCTCTATCAGAAAACTTTTATCAGCTTCCTGCTGTTACCATTTTCATTAATCTACTACTTAGGAACTCTGATAGACTCTATTCTTCACAAAATTATCGGTAATCCGGTTTTTTTTAAAGTAAGAATTATTGTCATCGGCAACATTGTCAGCGGAGGAACCGGCAAGACACCATTTACAATTTACCTGGCCAATCTGTTATCCCGCAAAGGATATAAAGTCGCAGTTTCTCATCGTGACTACAAAGGTGGCTTTGAAAAAAAAACCAGCTTGATTTCTGATCGGCAAAAAGTATATGAATTCAGTAATTATGCGTGTGATGAAGCTCAACTCATAGCAACCAGCCTTCCCGGAATTCCTGTAGTAGGCGGGAAAAACAGAATTGAAGCTATTAATCTATTGTGCAGAACATTCCCTGATCTGGATTATGTTATTCTGGATGATTCATTTCAGAACAAGAAAATTATAGCTGATTACAAGATATTGTTATTCAATGCAACCGGAGGCTATGGAAACGGCTTTCTGCTCCCTGCCGGAATTCTGCGAGAACCTCTGAAAAACTGTAAAAAAGCAGACTGCATAATCATTAATGGCAAAAAAAGGTTGAAAGAAATCGAGATTTTGCACCAGAATGTATTACAAGGCTCTCTTAGAATTGAAGAATTCTGTGATGAGTCAGGAAATATTGTGGAATTATCTGTTCTGCAAAACAATAAATGTGCATTAATGTCAGCAATTGGCAATCCTCATTCTTTCGAAAAAACCATAACAGAAAACAATATAAGTTTCATTACCCACTTCGCTTTTCCTGATCATTTTGACTATCAATCAGATAACTGGAATAGTGAAGTAACAGATGTACTCAACAGAGAAAAAATAGCTTTCGTTATAACCACCGAAAAAGACTTTACAAAATTGAAGAGAATTAAAAAAGAGTTCGATGTCGTTATACTGAAAGTCAGATTTCATCTTGCAAATAATGATGAATCTTTCCTCATTGAGCAAGTCACTTCTTAAAAAGAATCTGTTCCTTAACCAGGAGGAAATAATGCCAAGGTTTAATTACGTTCAACTGAAAATGATCGAAATCGACAAATGGATTAAGGGCGAACAGATTCAGCGGGATCCCGGAAAAGATTTTATCCTCAATTGGATAAACACAAATGCGTCCCAGGCTAGATTTTCTTGGGAATCATCACAATGCAGAAAATGCAAAAACTGGCAATTAGGCGGACATCTGCTTAAGAAAAACTGTCCAAATTTTTGTGAAGAGGATTATTAGAATGAAAAAGGAAAAATTGAAAAAAGTATATATTAATGAAAGAGACTGGGGTTATCTGGACATGCTTATTACTCAGCAGGAAGAGATTAAAGAAAAGATTCTGGAGTACAGCAAAAATACAAAAGAAGCTGAATCTGATAATAAACTCATTTCACTAATGAAGGAAGTCACTGTAATAACCGATGCCTTTACCGAACTCGCAGAAAACTTGTTTCAGAATCCATTATTCGATCTGGCTGAAAATGAACTGATAGATTCTGCTATTGATCAGACTGGCAAAAATGAAGATTCCTATCAAAATACTCTTGTTTATCAGGATATAAGTCAGAAAATTGAACAACTTGCTATAGAAATGAATAAATTGGACAACTATCTCAATTTTGTTAAAGAAGAATCAGCAATTGAATATGAAGACCTAAAATTGATTAGAGAGAATTTAAAAAAAGAAATCAGAAAAATCGCAGAGGATAAATAGTTAGACTTTACTGAACCATCTTGAAATCTGATTCATTAAAACAGCTTCAGAATCAACATTTTCACTTCTTACCGGTAAAATACTCTTAAAATACTGTCCATACTGTTTCTTATGCATTCGATTATCCAGAACAATGACAATTCCCGAATCGCTGGTACTTCTTATCAATCGTCCGAATCCCTGTTTAAATTTCAATAAGGCAGTAGGTAGCATGTAGTGATTAAAAGAGTCTTTGCCTTCTTGTTCCAATTTTTCGATATAAGCTTCTACAATAGGCTCAGACGGAACAGAAAATGGAAGTTTGTAAATAACCAGCAGAGAAAGAGAATCTCCTTTTATATCAATCCCTTCCCAAAAAGAATTTGTGCCAAGTAAAACAGATTTGCCATGTTCTTTGAATTCTCTCAGGATATTGCTTCTACTCCCGCTTTTCCCTTGTGCCAAAAGAGGAATATTGGAATTAGCCATTTCATCAGATAATGCATCATAGATAAAATTCAGATCTGCATATGAAGTAAATAACACCATAGTACCTTTATCCGTAGACTTTATGACATTTTTCAGCAGCGTTAAAGACTGCAGAGGAAAATATTTTTTGTCTGAAGGCAGCGGTAGAAAAGAGGCTATCAATACTTTGGATTGTTTTTCGAAATCAAATGGTGAAGGAACTACTAATTCTTCAATCTTTTGGCTATGGATTAAATCTAAACCCATTCGTGATGAATAGAATTTGAATTTGCCTCTCAGAGCAACAGTTGCAGAAGTAAAAATTACAGATTTAACATTGTTATACAGGAAGTTTTCAAAGTATTGTCCAATTTCCAGAGGAGCAAAATTTATTGTCCCTGAAGGAAAATTGTCATCGGAAGCTGCAAAAGTTGACAGCCAGTACGCATTCGCCTTGAAGTCAGGTTGAGTTAATATCGAGAAAACCTTGTCTATTTCTTCAAGTGATTGATTTATTGCAGAAATATTGTCTGAGTTTGTTTGAAAATTCGTAACGATTTTCTCGTCCATCGAATTGTATGAATTAAACAATCTGCTAAATAATTCAATAAGATTTTGCCACTCTGTAGAAAATTGAATAAGAGTCGGTTTCAGAAAATCAAAATTATCGATATTTTTCAAGCGAAGTTTGTTGTATGAACCTTCTGCAGTCACCTTGGAAGAAATCAACCGGAAGAAGTTTCGATAAGTTTCTTGCGATTTTTCTATAAAGCTGACTATTTGTTCAGTTAGAGATATAACATTACTTTTTAAAAGTTCATTGAGCATCGATTTTGTTATTGAAGCTCTTATCGTCGGAATAACTCCACTCTGATACTGACCTCGTGTGTTGAAGATTCTGGTGAAAAGATTTGTTATGTCAGCAAACCCAAGCGATAATCCAAAATGAGTAGACGCTATATTAGGAATATTGTGAGCTTCATCAATTACGAGGTAATCATATTCTCCGAGAGTTATGTTCTCAGCCGCCATATCCATAATCAATAAGGAGTGATTCACTATCACCAGATTCGCATGCTCCGCTCTTTTCCTTATGTTCATCAGATAACAATGCTGAAAATGAGGACATTTCTTACCGCTGCAGAAATGTCTGTCTGCGGCAACTTTTTTCCAAAGACCATAAGCAGTGTTTTTTGAAAAAGAAGAGTTATCTTCAATATCTCCGGTTTTCGTATATTCTTTCCATAAAACCAGATTCAATAATTCTGTAGTTTCCTGAGGAGTTAGCGATCCCGGAATATCAAAATTTACTTCCAGCCATTTCTTTTCACAGATATAGTTCTCTCTTCCCTTTAATATTACTGCACAGAATTTCATTCCAGTACAATCTCTTATTGCTGGTAGATCTTTGTTGAAGAGCTGTTCCTGTAAATTCTTGGTGTTCGTTGAAAGAATAACACGGCTGTCATTTTTATTACTAAACATTATTGAAGGAATCAGATAAGCAAAAGATTTTCCCACTCCGGTTCCGGCTTCAACAAGTAAGAAATGCTTTAATTCAAATGCTTCGGAAACAGCATGAGCCATATCAATCTGTCCCTGTCTTATTTCATATTGAGGAAAATGATTACTGAATACTCCATCACCGGCAAAAATGTCGTCAATTGTATAATCTTTTTTGCTCTCAGGTTCATGGCTGATGACATTGTAATGAGTAAAATACTTATCAATTCTGTAATCTCTGTTTTCAACCAATGCGTATCTTCTCTGATGGTTGACAATATTTTTAAAGAAAAGGTCTGTTTCATTTCTCAGAAGAGCATTGGCAGAAATCATTAAGAGGTTTTCATTTATCTTCAATGGAACTTCTGAAAGGATGAAATCAATAAGTTTTCTAAAAATCAATGCTGTTGTTTCAGCATCATGAATTGCTCTGTGAGCAGATTCATTGGTAATATTGAAAAAACCGGCTACAGTTTCCAATTTGTGATTAGCAATAAAAGGTAGATAAATTCTGCTGATTTCAACCGTATCCATCTGCTGATTAGCTAGTAAAGGGAAACCGCACTTTTCCATTTGGTTATTGATAAAAGAAATATCGAAGCCGATATTATGCCCAACCAGCAAGCTATTACCCAAAAATTCTTTGAATTCGGGCAGAACTTTCTCAATTGGTTGACCGGATTGTAAATCCTTATCAGTAATGTGAGTCAGTTGTTTTATAAAATTTGGGACTAAACCTTTTGGTTTTATAAAAGCCGAGAATCTCTCCACCTCAATCCCTGCTTTATACTTAACCGCACCAATTTCAATTATTTCATTATCTCTTGGATTTAAACCGGTAGTTTCAGTATCAAAAGCAATAAAATCAAATAAGTCAGCTTTCATCTATCTTATCGAATCCGTATCTCTTCATTTTTTTTATAAGTCCCTGCCTACTCAAACCAAGTTCTTTTGCAGCTCTGGTCTGATTCCAGCCAGATCTTTCCAAAGCATCATTTATCATTTGAATTTCAAGTTTTTCCAAAGCATCCTTCAAAGGAACTACTTCCAGAATATCAATAGTTTCTTTTTGCTGAGCCAGTTTAAATACTTCTTCTGATAAGTCTACAGGTCTGATAAATGAATTGGGTTCTGCCAGAGTAACAGCTCTTTCAATTTCGTTTTCAAGTTGTCTGACATTGCCGGGCCAATCACATCTGACCAGATGTTTCATAGTTTCATCAGTTATACCTTTAATATCTTTCATAACTCGCTTATTGTATTTATCGAGAAAGTGTATAGCAAGAAGCGGTATGTCTGATTTACGTTCCTTAAGTGACGGCATATCAATTTTTATTACATTCAGACGGTAATACAAGTCTAATCTGAATTCGCCCTTTTCTACTTTTTGTTTCAGAGATACATTGGTAGCACAAATAACCCGTACATCTACTTTATTAGTTTTAGTTGAACCTACTCTTTTTATCTCTCCTTCCTGAAGAAATCGTAACAGTTTTGCTTGAATAGAAAGACTTATGTCTCCGATTTCATCCAAAAAGAAGGTTCCTCCGTCCGCAATCTCGAACAACCCTTTTTTATCATAGGCAGCTCCGGTGAAAGAGCCTTTAACATGACCGAATAACTCGCTTTCCAGAAGGGTCTCCGGTAAAGCTCCGCAGTATTGGGCAACAAATTTTTTATTTTTTCTGTTACTGTTAAAATGAATTGCCCTGGCGATAAGTTCTTTACCTGTCCCGCTTTCTCCCTCAATCAATACAGTAGTAGGAGTATCTTTAATCTTTTCAATCAACTCAAATATTCGTTCAATTCTGCTGCTCTTACCGACAATATTAGTAAAATTTGATGCTGTAAGTAATTCTTCTCTGATTATTGCATGAGATTTCTCCAGATTGCATTGTCTTAGATTTTCTATTGTCACAATAACCTGATTGCAAAGAGCACTAATAAGATTGATAATCTTCTTGGTAAAATAATGATTGCCATGTTTACAAAAGAGTAAAATAACCCCCTGAGTCTTGTTTCTTATTCTAAGAGGAAAACTAATTATGCTATTGTAATTCGCTGCAAAATGAGGTTGTTGATAATTTAATGTCTTATTGTTTTCAAAAGTTTCGGTAATAACGTTGAAAAATTCATCAGCATCTTCCTGTTGTTCAGAAAAAGAGTTGAAAATTTTATATTCCCAATTATTACCGGCATCTCTTAGATTGTAAAGGCACAATATTCCACCGTCTGATTCTGAAATTTCTACCAGTAAGTCAAGCGAAGCAACCAGCAAATTATCAAAATCGTTTATCAGATTTAATTTCTCAGTTATCTCATAAAATTTACTGAGAAGTGATTCATGATACTTTGATTCTTTTAACTCTACAGATCTATCCTTGGTGATTTTGTTTATCAAGTAATCATTTTTTTCCAGGAGACTAATTGAATCAAATTCCTTGATTATTTTTTTATTCTCAGAAAGAATTTGAAGTGCTTGTTCCCATGTATCTTCTCCCTCTGCCAAAAGATTAGCATAGTGATAATTAGTTAAAGCCAGCTCAAAATTATTATTTGTTTTTATAAATAGTTCTATTGCCAACTTGATATCATTAATTGCCTCATTTTTGGAACTTTGTAGGAAAGACCTTATGTAATAAGCCTTACCTAATTCAAACTCCATTTTCAGTTCTTTGGCTGTTTTTATTGCGGAGTTTATATAGTATGCAGCACTTTCAAAATTTCGTGTTTGGATGAAATAAAAAGCATATTTTTGATTTGCCTCAATGATTTTATCTTTTGCATCGAGACTTTTAAAATAATCATAACTTTCGACCAAATAAGGATAAGCTTCGCCATAATTATGTAGATGAGTAAGAACACTACCCAGATTGCCATAAAGCTCTGCTTTGAGAAAATCATCCTTAACATCAGGCAGAATTTCTACTCCTTTGAAATAAAGGTCATAAGCAAGATTATATTCGCTTCGCTTCTCATAAAGCTCGCCAAGGTTATTGTAAGCCTTGCACATCCCTTCCAGGAAATTGTTCTCCTGAGATTTTGCTATAGCCAGTTCATAATAATCAATCGCTTTTTTCCATTTGCCGGTTTTAAAGTTTAATGCTCCAAGATGATAATAGGATGCGACAATATTTCTGTACAAATTAAAACTCAGAGATATCTCTAAAGCATTTTTAAAAGCATTCTCGGCGTCTCTGTACATACCATTTTCCATACAGGTAACACCAATATTATGATAAATGAAAGTAATTTTATATCTATCATTAAACATACTCTGAATCTTTAGAGCTTCATTAAGATAGTAAAGGGATTTAGTGAGCTCTCCCATATCACACATCAAACCACCAAGATTGTTATAGCAAACTGATATTCCATTCTGATTGTATACTTTTTTTTCAAATTCTATGCTTTTTAAAAAGAACCTTTCTGCTTCTTTCCAATCACCATGAGACATTACAACTACTCCAAGATTGTTGGCAACTGCTGCAATTCCGGAATAATCGTCTATTGAGCTATAAAGCTTTTCAGCTTCTTTAAAGTTCTCGTCAGCAAGATTCATATTGTTTTGAAAATAGTTGAACTTGCCCAGAAGTCTTTTTCTCTCAGCAGAAATGAATATTCGGTCTCTTTCGTTCTCAATATCTCTAATCTGAGTAGCTAACTTATCAAGCTCGCTCATTCCTTCTTCAATATTTTCCAAATCAAGAAGTATCTGAGCTTTTTGCATTATTATCCTGCATTTCCAGTAATAGTCTATTGATTCAGGGGAATATTTTCTAATAATTTCTAATGCAAAAGTGTGCGAATTTATGGAATTTAAATCAGTGACAAGATGATAGATAATTTCCTCTACCGGCAATCCATACTCCGAAGTTATCTTTAGAGCTTGTCTAAAAAATTCAGCAGCAGCTTCGATATTGTTGAGTTTTTCGTAGGCAATCCCCATTTTTTCAAAGATTTTTGCCTTTTTGCGGCTATTATTCTCCATCTCAAGCATTTTTGAATAAACCAATTGTAGATTTTCAAAATCTTTCAGCAGCAAAAGTTCTCTCTCAATTTCTGAATAAACTTCTTCATCATAAATATCCAGATCATAGTAATACTTTGGCTGCTTTAAACAACTAACTAATTCAGAAAGAGCCATTGCTTGTTTATAGAGCTTACACAAATCCTTTTTCCTGAATTTTGTCAGGTAGACCTGAAAACTAGTATGTTTAGCAATTCGATAATGGTTGGTATCGAAATAAATTAAACCTTCTTCCACTAATTGGTCAAATTTATCCAAAGATATTTCTTTCTGCAGAATTATATTGATATTGTTCACATCGGCTTGATCTTCCAGAAGATATATTGCACACATAATCTGTTTTAAGTCATCAGATATCTCATTAAGTTTTTCTTCGTAGAGTCCCGACACAGTAATTTTCACTTCGAAATAATCAGTCAGATTATAATCATTCTTACCTGCAATAGTCCGTAACAGAGACTCCAGAAGATATACATTTCCTCCCGTTATGTTTTGCAAAATATCGGCAGATACATCTTTGTTTAGATCTCCCTGTAGATTTATACCGGAAATAATTGAGCTTATCTCTTCGTGACTTAAATAATCGATTTTAATTTTAATAGAATTAGCGAACATCTCCTTGGTATTAAAAACCACGAATTTTATATTGAATGATTTATCGTAATTACATATATATTGAACAAAATCTTTAGTATATTGGTCAAGTAAATCGAAGTCATCAACTATCACCAATTTTGACTGTAAACGTTTCTCCTGAGAAAGTGCTTCGGTGAGAAAGTAGAAAAAATCATATTTCATATCGACTTTCATGATTTGTGCTTTTTCTGCATATTTTATCAATTCTTGTTTCTTAACACCACAAAGTATTTCCAACAGTAGAGCAAAATTGTTAAACTTAAACTGACGAGGGAAAAAGCGCAAACACTCAATTTTCTGTCTTTTTAGTTCTTCTCGCAAATTTCTATAAAGATGAGTTTTCCCTGTTCCCGAAGTTCCGGTAATTTCAATAATTCTACTCTCATCAATCTGTAAATTTTGCAAAATTTTTTCAATTATATCATCTCTTCTGAAATTCCCCAGTACAGATTTGTATTTGATCATTTCAACTCCCTTTTAGAATCTTATCTATGATTAAATTACTCCAGCTTAAAGCACAAATAATTCGAAATAATTCTTGAAGTATTCTACCCTCAAAAAAATGTGACTTTGATTGCTTAAAAAGTTTTTGTTCAATAATTTGTCAACAAAGTTTTCAGGTGTAAAGCAAATTAACTATTTCCTGAATTTTTGACGGCAAAAAAAAATAAAGTGTTTTAAAAAAAACATTTCTTTGAAAGAGGTAATATGAAAATATTTGAGACTCATGCCCATCTTGATTTCAAAGATTACAATTCTGACAGAGATCAGATAATTAGTGAATGTTTTAGACAGGGTATAGAATATATTGTCAACGTTGGCGTCGATAAAGAAACTTCAATTGCCTCAGTGAAGCTCGCTGAGAAATACGAAAACATCTATGCTACTGTTGGCTACCATCCACATGATGCTGAGGATTTCGATGAATCTGTAATTTTACCATTATTGAAGGATAAAAAAGTTGTAGCAATAGGTGAAATCGGACTGGATTTTTACCGGAATATTTCTCCAAAACAGACTCAAATCGACGTGTTCAGAAAACAAATCGAAATCGCAGTTAAAAATAGGCTGCCTATCGTAATTCATGACAGAGATGCCCATGAAGAGACTTTTAGCATACTCAATGAATACAATCCGGTAAAAGTTGTGTTTCATTGTTTTTCGGGAGACATTAATTTTGCCAAACGGGTTATTGAAAAAGGCTGGAATATATCATTCACCGGAACGGTCACTTACAAAAATAGCTTGCTTGATGCTGTTATCAGATATGTACCCAAAGAACAATTCTTTGTCGAAACCGACTCTCCTTATCTTGCTCCTGTACCTTTCCGCGGGAAAAGAAATAATCCTGCCATGCTAAGATATATCATTGAAAAAATTTCTGAAATAAGAATGGTTCCACCTAAATTGATTGCAGACCAATCTTTTCAAAATGCTGTTCAATTCTTTCTGACAAATAATAAATAGGAAAATTAATAAATAGAGGAGTCAAATATGACCAACCATGAACTTGTACTTATATTGGACTTTGGATCCCAGTATACACAGCTTATCGCCAAAAAAATCCGAAAACTGAAGATTTACTGCGAAATCGTTCCTTTCAACATCAGTTTTGAGGAAGTAGTTGCAAAATCACCAAAAGCTATTGTCTTATCCGGCAGTCCATTTTCAGTCAACATGCCTTCATCACCTATTCCAGATCAAAGAATTCTGGAAATGAATCTTCCAATTTTAGCCATTTGTTATGGAATGCAGTTGATTACCTCTGTATTTGGCGGAAAAGTTGTGAGAGCTGAGAAAAAAGAATACGGACACACCCGTATAGAAATCATCGATCATAGTTCAATTTTCCACAATCTCGGGAAATTCGAAGAAGTCTGGATGAGCCACGGTGACGCAGTAGCTGAATTATCAGAAGAATTTCACCGAATAGCTTTTAGCGAAAATTCTCCCTATGCCGCAATTGCTCACCAAGATAAACCAATTATTGCCCTTCAGTTTCACCCTGAAGTAGTTCACACAGTCGGTGGAGAAAAAATGCTGGAAAATTTCCTTATCCGAATTGCCCATTTTTCTAAAGATTGGACTGCTTCCTCTTTTATCGAATCTTCAATCAATGAAATCAGACAAATGGTGGGTCAACAGAAAGTAATACTGGGACTAAGCGGTGGCGTTGACTCTTCGGTAACAGCTGCGCTACTCTACAAAGCTATCGGAAAAAACCTGATCCCGATTTTGGTAGATACCGGATTACTGCGAAAAAATGAAGCAGCAGAAGTAGATAAAGCTTTCAAGTCAGCGTTTAATATGGAACTTATTACGGTTAATGCTGAAGATATATTTCTAGAAAAGTTGGGAGGAATTGCCGATCCTGAACAAAAGCGAAAAATAATTGGCAACACCTTTATAGAGATTTTCGAAAAAGAGGCTCTGAAACATCCTGAAGCTGCTTTTCTGGCACAGGGAACCCTGTATCCTGATGTCATCGAAAGCGTCTCTTTCAAAGGACCTTCCGCTACTATCAAATCTCATCACAATGTGGGCGGTTTACCGGAGAAAATGAATCTCAAACTGGTTGAACCTCTCAGAGAATTATTTAAAGATGAAGTCAGAGAAGTAGGCAGAAATCTGGGATTACCGGCAAAATTAGTAGATAGACATCCCTTCCCGGGACCAGGCTTAGCCATCAGAATAATAAGTGACGTTTCCCGAGAAAAAGTGAGACTGCTTCAGGATATCGATACTATTTTCATTGAGGAACTGCATAAACACGGATTATATAAAACAACCTGGCAGGCTTTCGCAGTGCTTCTGCCCATTCAGAGCGTCGGCGTTATGGGTGATGAAAGAACTTATGAAAATGTTTGCGCTCTCAGAGCTGTTAACAGTGTTGACGGAATGACGGCAGACTGGACCGAACTTCCCTACTGGTTTTTAAAACGGGTATCGAATCGACTGATTAACGAAGTCAATGGAATCAACCGGGTAGTTTACGATATAAGCTCAAAACCTCCAGCCACCATTGAATGGGAGTAGTATCCAACCTAAAGAATAATCTAATTTTATAGTGCAGTATTAATTTTGGGGAGAATTTTTACCGAATTCTCCCCATTACCAACTCTCCGACAATCACCAGCTAACCTTCAAAGCTTATTCTATTCCCCTCGCTACTAATCCTCTGATACATCTCGTTACTAATCCACCGATTTGTAATCTTAAAAACCTACCTCTCGTCACTAATCCCCTGATTAGTAACGTTTAAAATCTGTCTTTAACTCTTTCCCCCCCCCCTATCTTGGAATCAGAAAAGAGAATGATAATTTCTCTAATTCATAATTGATTATTTCAAACAAAAAAATCCCAGAAAGAAAAGTATCTTAGTTAAAAAAACCTGCTAATCCTTCAGTCCTGCTAATCCTGATTCTACTTTTTTTCGTTAATTGCTTCGCAATTTCTTTTCGTTGCTAATTTTATAATTGACAGATACATCTCATATATTTTTGTTGTGTTGCAATATGCTCTTTAAAAGAAAAAAGAATAAAAAAATGATACATTTTGGAGGAATAATGAAAAAGATTTTATGTGGTAGTTTTATTAACTCACTAAATCGTTTAACCCCTTCCGGGATATTAAGTAAAAGAATGATATTTTTAGCTGTTATGATGTTGATGGTCGGATTGATTTGGGGACAGACAATTACTATTAATCAATATGGAATTCAAAAGAATACCGTAGGCGGGCAAAGTTGTGAAGGCGGAGATCTAGTAAAAATCAGGGTTGATTATTCAACCTCTGGTGATGTAGATTTAGTATATGGATTTAATTATTCGACGACTCTTAATCAGGTTCGAATATATTGGTATGATACTTCAACTCCAGTTGTAGGTACAACATCAGCAATATCCAACTCGTATGTAACTGTTACTGAACTTGGAAATGGAGATCCGGGTACAAATGAGATAGATTATTGTACTTTTACATTACCCACTCCTCCTTTGGGAGCAAAATCATTCGGACTTAGAGCAAGACTGTATGGAGAAGATACTGATGCAAACCAAATAACCTCTGATAGAATATATACCACTGACTATTCTACAACTTTTTTTTCTTATATGACTCTTCCTGTAGATTCTTCCACCGAAGCTCCCACCAACGTCTCATGGTCACAGACGTCAGCATCAGAAATAAGTGTTAGCTACAATTTACCGGAAGATGGATACTCCAATTCAGTGAGAATTTATTTTTCCGTAGATAATACAATTGGTTCAGACCGCACTTTTTTGAGTATCGCAGGAAATGACACCTACAATAGCGGAAATGCCCATACAGTCACATTAACTTATCCGTTTACCACTGAAGATTCAGATGTCTCTTCGCTGAACGAAACTAATTCAACCTTGGTTCATAATACAGCTTATTATGTAATAGTTTCTTATGACGATGAGCTGCAAAATGGTTATGCCACAACCGCTTCTGCGAGTACTGTCACTTTTGATGGTCAAACGGATTCTTTTACTTCTAGTCCGGTTTTAGAAATAAGCGCATATGATCTGACTATAGACTATAACTTACCTGAAAATGCTGATAATGTCTGGATAAATTTCCTTTATGAAACATCCTCAAGAGCGATTGTTACTAGAGCAAGGGTTAAGTTAAAACCAGATTATCATAATCAAGGGAATAATTCAGTAACTTTAGCAGGTGATAACTTTGGTAATGATTCAGATGCTGATGAAGTCGACTTGAATTACTTCAATTCTTTAGCTTATGGGGTTGTCTATAATGTGAGAGTTGAATATCAGGATGTGTATAAGAACACAGCTAAGCTATCTTCTTTTTCAAACAATGTCACTTAT
>JAQVBK010000160.1 GCA_028690365.1 Candidatus Cloacimonadota bacterium | reverse complement strand
GTGATAAAATTTTCTACTATAAGGCCAATTCACGTATAAATTTCTTAAATTTAGGTGGTCTTGTTTTTAAAGTTAACGTTGGTCACTATCCAATTGTAGAAACGGTTTGAGTTTTGAGACAGCCTGCCTGGATATCTTTTGGCATGTTGAATTTTACATCCCGAAGCTCGCCTTCTCCCATGTGCCTGTACATAACCCGCAGCACAGCCCGAATAACTTCAGCCGGGTTTATATCGTCATCGAACTCAAACTGCGCGTGCACTCTTCTCGCAAACTCCTCTTTTTTGAATTTCTCGGGCTTATCCCTGAGGGTCCAGCCGTCATAATACATCCCTTTAACTAGAAGGGGCAACTGTGCAGCGAGATCTACTGCTTCTTCTGCCGGAAGCCTGTCCCTTAGCGCGTGCAGTGTACCCCGCAGTGCCTGATATGCACTTTCTTTGCTCTGCCACTTCAACTGGCTCAAAATATCCCTGAGCCATACATTGGCCAAGTCGATACTGTTGTCAAGATTCCGTACTCTCGTAGTCGTTTCAACTCCCCCTAAAGATTGAAAAGTAAATATCGTTCGGCAGAATTAAATTATGGGCTGTATTTATATAATAATATCTAAGAACAAAATTAGAAGAGGAAAGTAGGGGGCACGACCATATTTCGGGACCAGAGGACGAAAAAAGATACTTTGGTTTAGCAGAGCAGCAGCGCGAAATTTCTAGAAATTATAGCCCCCTCTTTATTTATATTTTGAACCGTTAAATGGTTAATGCCATTGATTTTTCACTTCAACTGCGTAAGTTCTATTAATTCTCTAGACAACACTGGTGCTGCTATATCATATTGCTTAAAGCAATGCCCAAGTACATTTTGATTTGGCAATTTTTCAATGCTTTACCAGATCAAAAACTTCGATGTCGTGGGCCAATTTTGGAATCACGTTGTGCTCAGCTCCTATGAATAAAATTCCGGTTTCTTCGTTCTCCAGAGTATTGTTTATCCTTGAAGCTATGTATGCATCTCTTTGTTCAAGCAAAATATCTTTTCTTGCAATATATTTCTTTTTTGCCTCTTCCTTTTCTGCAGTGGAAGAATCCTTTAAGAGCTCAAGCGCTAGATTACGTTCTTCAATCAGAAGCTCAGGATTTTCAGTGGCAACGATCCTGGCTCCCTTTGCCACCATTTTTTCGATAATCTGGTAATTCTTACTTCCGAGCCCTGCTGTACTGCGAACGATTTTCATCCCCATTTCCCCTTCACATGGTAAGCCGTCCTGATAAATTCTGGTCTGCTCAAGATCCAGATTGAGCTGAAAAACTTCCTTCTCAAGTTCATCCCAGAATTTTTCAATAAGCCTCTGATTTTCTTCCCATTTTTCCCTGCCGATTTTAGAAATAGCCAACTGTATCAGTTCTTCGCCTAAAGACCCCATATCTGCAGAGGTATGGACAATCCTTACATATACAAGCTTTCTCATGTTCCCACGCTATCTAAGTTGCTTTACAGGAATCTTTTGCGTAAATTACGAATGAGATTCAAAAGTATGATCGTAACTATTCAGCTTGGATAAATCAATATCATTAGCCATCTTGTTTAAAATTTAATGGGCACTTTTTGGAGAGTTCATTTTCTTAAATTGTTGGCTATTGCTAGCGTTTCGTCGTCTTACCTGGGTTGGCAATTTCACGTATGTGACTACTCAAAATCAATATCAGTAAACTGATTTTGGGTGCCCTGAATAGATACGTATGATCCTATATTTTTGAATATTTAAAATCAAGTCGGAAGACTATAAATCGCCTGAAAGTTGGATGTCATTATCCGATTGTAAAAATGGTTTGAATTCTAAGTCAGCCTCTTATTTATGCAAGTTACAAGATATTCGAGCGTTTCTTTGAATTCGTTTAACCGTTTATCGATTACCTGTCTCCCTTTTTCGGTGGGAACATAATACTTTGTTCTCAGGTCGCCTTTTACTGTATCTATTTCAAGCATACCCTGATTTT
This sequence comes from Candidatus Cloacimonadota bacterium, assembly GCA_028690365.1. Taxonomy (GTDB): domain Bacteria; phylum Cloacimonadota; class Cloacimonadia; order Cloacimonadales; family JAQVBK01; genus JAQVBK01. The sequence continues at coordinate 5,601 of JAQVBK010000160.1, read as the reverse complement.
TTAATGAATATAATATAGAATAGATTGCGCTCGGGGACATATATACGTGATACTTATAAAAAATTTCCTTTGCAATATCCTGCCCAGACATCGAATTATTCCGAATCATGGAAATTACTACAATGTTCAGATGTTTCTTTACCATTTCTTCAACGTCATCATTATGGATAGGCAATTCTCGAGTTTGGACAATATATTTTTCATCATCATGATACATTGCTTCACCTTAGTCGATGCCAGAACGGCGTTATATACTACATTTAAATTTTAATTGTCAAATTATTATCATCTCTAATAACTTCATGTTTTTTATTACATCGACTTTGCATCCCAAATTTGACAGAAATATATGTTTTTGGATGTGTAAATGGGCTTCAAGCTCTGTTTTCTTAATACAATTATAGACAGTACCGCGAATTAGCTGTAAATTCAATGTCAAATTTTCCCTCACCGTATGTAAATAGGTTCTTATGAAGTGGTATTTTCTTCCCAGAAACCTTTTGAAATTTGTGATTTTGCAGGAAAATCAATACACTGCTCGATTCCACAGATTTCACATCAATTTTCATAGCTTTATTTAATTCGTTTTATCAGGTATTATTTAATAATTTTTTGATTCCTGCACTTCAATTACTTCTAATGATTATTTATGATAATTGTTTGATTCAGTCTGGGTTTTTCTTATTCAATTATAATTCCGAATATGTGGCCCAAAATAGTTACAATCGATATCATGAGGGAATCACAAGAAGACAGCCTGAAGCCGCAGATTGATCTTTTAAATATATTAAAACCATCCTATATAAAATATTCGATTTCAAAATACATTTAGATATGACTTTTGATTGTATGACTTAATTGGTTAATTGCCAAATATGACCATTTGAATTCATATATAATAATTGTAATATAATCTGGCCTTCAAAGTAAAAAGTCTCAATAAATATATTAATAAAGGTCTTTGTAATGCCAAGTATCGAATTTCTGACAGTGTCGCGAATTTATTGTAAATTCGACGTCAAGTTTTTGTGCACTGTGTACAATTTGGTTCTTCCGATGTGGGATTTTCTGCCAATAACTTATTGAGATTTATGATATTTGAGGAGATACTGTAAGGCAGCAGGGTGTGCCGGCGCAACTTTGATTCCGATTAATTATACGCTATGAACTTCGCTTATAAGTGCGCTATAAACTGCGTCTAAGTTTTGAGAATGCAAATTGAGAATACTGTTATTGTTAACCTTGATACACAATTCTTCCCTTTCTTTTTCCTCGTGAACGGTTGTAACAACAGTGATTTCCAGTATATCTTTCAGTGCGACTTCATATAATATCTTATTAAAGCCCTTGTGCCAACCCAAAATTCTGTGATTTGTTAAATACATATAACCATAATTCCAGGCTTTACCCTGGTTCTGAGAATAGGAACCAAAAAAATTCAGCCTCGTTTCTTCTTCCACCATAAGGGCTGGCGAGGTTACTCTATTTTTGAGTGCCCAGTCTCTTGTACTTTTGTCAAACTGTTCAAATATCCCGTATTCAAGCATTGTTTCAATTCCAGCAGCTAATAGTTTGAGACTCAAACCTATCAGAGGTATACCTGCAACTGTGATCAAAACATCGGCATTTAGAACAAGCCCTTTGTTAAGTAACCTATCCAGAAGTTCCACTAAGGAGTCTTCGGCACGTTCCGGCATCATGTCTGTTCAAAATCCTTTTTTAGATCAATAAAGCTATAAGGTGCCCAGGGTCCTGTAAACCTGACTGCAAAACCTTCATGACCATTTATTTGTTCAAGAACTTGCCCCAGATTTTCAACATTTTCATTAGATAAAAGACAGGAAAGTGTAATCACAGATTTTTTGCCCTTGAATTTCTCTGGAACCTTGGATTTTTTTTCTTCAGGGATCATCTCTTTTACATTCTCATGTATAGCTCTTCCAAATTCGGCCCCAAGTTTTGAAAGTTCCTGTGTTATCGCTTGATCTCGCCGAACATCAAACTGCTTTTGAAGAATGTAGCCTTTTCCCTTGGACATTCCTTCGATTTTTGCATTCAATGCTTGAAGTTCAGGATTATCTTTGAGAACCTTTTCAGCAAGAATTTTGGGATCATAAAAAATTTGGACTAAATACTCTGCAGTACCATTCAATTTATCAAGTTCACTTTTAAAGGGTTCATAGTTTTTCTGCAGCCAGGATCTTATGGTTTCGTCATCCCCGAGTGCGACACATCCAAACGAAAATGGAAGTAAAGTACCAAATTTTTCAGTCATCTTGTCAATCGCGTAGTTATGAGTGAATACCCATTCTTTTGCCTGCTGTTCATCCTGTGCTGTTTCGGGTTTCGTTTCTGAAAAATGCACAGCTGCAGCAATGTCTTTATAAACAATTGTATACACGGGATTGTCGTTAATCCCAATTGGCCCCAGGTTTTGTTCAGTGGCTGTATTGAGAATCGAGTAAACATAAAGGCAGTTCTCCTGCTCGGTTTCGTTCATTTTTATCGGCTTCCTCAATCCATCTTGTTGGATTTAAAATTTTATCAATTACCTCGTATACTACATTATCAAGTCCATCCCGCACGGAATAAACACAATCTTCAAGTGCATTATCAGCTTTTATTCTTCTCAAGTGCTTCATGCAGATCCGAATTGCGTTAATCCCAATCGGCTCCAGGTTCTGTTCAATGGCTGTATTGAGAATCGAGTACAGGTAAAGAATGTTCTTCTTCGCCCAGTTCACTTTTTTTGACTTCTTCAACCCACCATGTTGGGTTTAAGAATTTATCGATTACATCATCTACAACTTGATCAAGTCCTTCCCGCACAGAAGCAACACAACTTTCAAGTCCATTATCCTCTTTTATTACCTCAAGTGCGTTATGCAGATCCGACAAAGCCTCTCCCAGCCTTTCAATCTCTTCGTCGTTCAAAGATTCATTTTCTATTCTCAACAATGCCTGTTTTTCGAGTAAGTCCTGAATAATCTCGACAAGAGCTACAACAAGACCCAATAACCCCTTCTTTAAATTATCTTCATCGATTTCAATTGTCATTGTTTTCCCTTTTTATCTTAAGCTGAAGTACCCCGTTCCTGTAACTTTTCTCTTTGAGGGATCCCGAATTACATGGCAACGATATCTTTTTATTGTAGATACCTGCAGAAATCTCCAGCATATCGCCTTGAATTTCTATGTTTATGTCCTTCTCTTCTACATCAGGAATTTGAGCTATTACATAAACAGAATCCTGTTTTTCAAATACATCAAATATCGGTCCCGTTGGCTCTGGAGCTTCTACTGTTATATTTTTTACATTTCTTGAAGCTGTGCCTGGAATTTTAGAAGATTCATTTCTGGAAGACAGAGGTCTTATGGACAGTCCATAGCTCACTACTGGTTTGCTGCTCCAGCCGGTTTCGAGCCTGTGCTTTATTTCAAGGTCTGTCTCAGCAATTTTCTGCCTGAATTCCGGGGAGGTCTTTTCAAGAATCTTTACGATTCTACCGAAACCTGGAATTGATCCTACGATATCTCCTACAAAGCTGGCATTTTCGGATTCTGTAGCTTTGCTTTCTTCAAGTCTCTGTTCAAGTTCTTTAATTCTATTTCCCAGTTCATGGACTTTAGTTTCCAGGTCTTCATCTTTTATGTCACTTTTTTTCCCCTTCTCATCATTGTCCTTCTCATCATTATTACCCATGGATCGATCCCTCCAAATTAATCAGGTCGTCGGAGTGAGTTATTGAAAACAATAGACATGAGAATCTCTCTGTTTTCCGCGAACACAGGAATTGTACTCGTTTTTAAGGATTGATCAATAACTCACGAACAAGGCCATTAATCAAATTATAATTTTTTTACGCAGAATAAACTATCTAAAACACTAAACTGACAGCAACGCCTACGGCTGATTTTGTTCATCAAGCGTGTAAGTCCGATCTTGATTATCTTGATTATCTTGATCAATCTCTATGTAACTTGCGGAAAGTATTGCATCTTTTTTCTTTAAAAGCGGGCTTGTCCATCCACAGATCGGGCATCCCTGTTCGATTAAAAGCTTTTCTTCCCTTCGATTTCCACATTCCGGACAATACGCATAGACTTCATGTACTTTATTCCAGGCCGGGGTATCAATCTTTGTTCCCGAAGGGAACTCAAGCCCATATTTCGCTGCGGTTTCAAAGGATGCCAGGGTGGCTGTAATTTTAACTCCAAGAAGCTCAGTTCCCGCGATAGATACTGAAATATCAGCATTAAGTACAAGTCCTTTATCCAGAATCCTATCTATTACATCCGCAAGTCCGCCGGTTTCTCTGACAACACTTCCGTTGCTGCTCATATTATTCCTCCGTTCATGGTATTTCTTCTATTGATTATTTCAGAGACTTTTTAATATCTCTAGAACTTACGCGGTTGAACTGAGAAATCAGTAGCATTAAACCTTTGACTGTTTTAATTCTAAATTGAAACCACGACGTATATCACACTTGATTTTGTACTTCAAGTGCGTAAGTCCTAAATTAAGTATTAATTCCACTGGCAGTTGGCCGTCGTCAATCGAAAACCCAGAAGATATTGAAAGGTCTCCATTTCTTATAGATCGTAGTCGCTTAACTGAAGACAAATGAAATGCTTATTTTCGTTTCTTTAGGTAGCGTGTCACAGGACTCTGGGTCAAAAGTTTCGGATAAAATTTCAGAGTATGGAAATCACTTGATTTTGTATCAATCGTGATACTGTAATCATACTTAGCTTTCGAGCCAAAAGGCCCATTAGCTGTTCCATCTCCGGATTTTTGACTGATATCTTGATTATCCATATCCTCAAGTAGTTTTAAGAAGTTGTACAACCCAGAAGGTTTTCCTTCGGCTTTTATGGATTTCGAATTCTCTTCTTTCTTTTTATTCGAGAATTTATCAGGACAAGATGTCGGTTCTGACATTAAGATTCGTCTCCAGAACTCTTTCTGCAAATTTAAGTTGTCTCATAAGCTCGGTTTTTCTTTCCTCATATTCTTCCGTCGAGAGCTCATCAAACTCGTAGAGCATTTGATTTTCCTTGATCTGGTTTTTAATTTTGTCCGGGTTATAAAGTTCCCTATAAGCAAAGTCCCTTATTATTTCAATGTCAGAAATAAGATCGAGTCCGGGAATTGAGATTCCCAGCATTCTCAGTAAAATATCATCAAAGAGAAACATTATCGGAAGCCACCCTTATTATTAGATAGAATGTGTATATCCACAAAATTGTAAGGGGGCCACGGGCCACTGTATTGGAATTTAAAATCTGTGTAGTTGAGTTTAAGCTCTTCAACCTCATCTGAAAAAGCCTGGACTTTTTCCTTTTCTACAAGATAAGAAGTATTCAGCAAAAGGCGGGAACTAAAAAGGTTAAGACTCTTCGAATGAGAAGTTATTTTCCCGAACTTTTCAATTGATTCGGCTTTACATTGTTCGATTTTTTGATTGTCTATTTTAGAATCCTTTGGCAAAATAATTTTTATCCCGAGTTCAACTTTATTATCCACGAGTGCGATGGTCTTTTTAATAGCTTTTTTCCCAGCTCGTATGGAGACACCTATCAATTTTTTGTTTTTGA
>JAQVBK010000159.1 GCA_028690365.1 Candidatus Cloacimonadota bacterium | reverse complement strand
ACCAAAACCAATATATTGAAACAAAGGTTCATACATGCCTTCTAAATGAGAAGTATAAGCGAAACTCATATTAGGATTGTCTACAATAAAAACATCGAAAATTTCGTCTTTTACATCTCCTCGATACTCTGTCGCCTGCGGACTAGCAAACTGCCATTGTCCCACCATTTTGATGTAAACGTTAATTAGAGCAGTTTCGGTATATCCTGCTATTTCGTCAGCAGCGGTCTGGTTAAAATCTGAGTAGTAATTGCAGTAATAGACTTTGTAACCGTAGCCGGAGTTGGGAAGAGTACCGGTGAGGGTATTGCAGAGATAGAAGAATTCGTCTATTGTACTTTCTCCCGCAACAGCAGTTATCTTTGCAATTCCGGTGTCACTGTTAGCGGGAATCGAAAAAGGATGCGAAAGAGTTCCGGAAGCATTAACATTTACCTGGGTGTCGTTCATAATTGTACTCATTGCCCCATTTGTAGATGTAATTGTTATCCTGAGAGTTACAGTTTGATTTGCATCATAATCGGATAAATTAATATTTACAGTTCTATTGGAAAGCGGAGAGGAATTATTATTCAGGACCACAGGTTTGTGTTTAAAATAATCATTTGATGAAATGACTCCGGGAGAAAAGTGTATTGAATCTGAATCAAAAAATATTCTCAATCTTTTAGCTCTGTATACATTTTCCAAGTCATTGTGTGTTAAATTCCAGTTGAGTTTTACTCTTGGGATATCCTCAATTCTTTTATTTTCGATATAATCACCGATATTGGTTTTTATCAGATGTAAAAAGAGGTGAGAAATCGATTCATATTCTTTCCTAAAAACCATCTCGCATTTAAGTTCATTACCATTTATTTCTGTCCAGATATTGCAATGAAACTGCTTCAAATTCACTGAAACCATTGGAGCAAAAATATACTCAAAATTATCTATTTCAATTCTTCCTTTGAACCAGTTTTTCAGAAATATCTCACATAAATCTTTTATTGCCAGACTGTCTCCAACAATACCGGTGTCTTTGATGAAAAGATTCAGATTGCTTGGGAATGCGTATGCTCTTTCTTTGAATACACAAATTAATTTGTCATAGTAATAAGATTCAACTCCAACTGTCCCGGAAATTCTACCGCCAAAGACAGCATATTGATAAAAATCCATGGGTTCATTTTTGAATACTGCTTCTCCGGTTTTTCTCATTTCAAATTCTGTGTCTTTGTTCTTGTAAAGATCATGCGATGGGGTTTTTAAGATTGCTTTCACAACTGAATCCCTGAATGCTCCTTCGGGCAGGAAACCGTCTTCGTTGAAAATCCAGTTTCTTTCAGCAGAATACGTATTAGAGCTTTGTCCTGCCAGTAAAAAAGAAAATGTAAAAATAACCAATAAACCGATGAATGTAAACTTTTTCATGATGTACTCCTTTTTTTGATTTTTCTTAATTCTTCTTAACTATATTTTTGTAAAGATATAAACTAAATAAATATTTCATAGCACTCCCTGAGTTTTAACTTATCTGCGGACTATCGAACTGCCATTGTCCCACCATTTTGCTGTAAACGTCTATTAGGGCATTTTCGGAATATTCAGCTATTTCGTCGGCAGCGGTCTGGTTAAAATCTGAGTAGTAATTGCAGTAATAGACTTTGTAGCCGTAGGCGGAGTTGGGAAGAGTACCGGTGAGGGTGTTGCAGAGGTAGATACGTTTTTCGACAATTGCATTATTAGATTCTGTTACAGTTATTTTTGCTATTCCTGTATCAGCTGAAGAAGGAATGATTATACTCTGACTTAAATATCCATTATCATCAACTGAAAAAGAAGTTGAAGGAAAGATTGTATTAGTATTATTATCAGTGGAGGTAATTGTAATTTTAATATTCACCACATCATTAGAAGAGTAATTAGATAAAATAACTTGTATTGTCCTATTAGCTTCAGGCAAAAAGTTATTATTCAGAATGACAGGAACAATTCCAAAGTAGGAATTATTTCCAATAGACAAATCAATAAATTCAATCTGATCCGAATTCAACTTAACAATGAAATCTCCAGCTCTGGTGGTTTGTGTAGAGTTATTATAAGATAGGAAGATACTGCCAATGTCTTTTGGAATAACGATATTTTTCTTCTCTATAAATTTGCCCTTCAGAGTTTTTATCTGATTATAATCTATGCTTCGAACTTTATCGTAAGAGTTTATGTGTGTGAAAGATATATTTATTTCACAGCCATTGTATTCTGTCCAGATATCAAATATGATCTGTTTCTTAACATGTTTCACCATATCAATTGTTTTAAACTCAGCAGATTTTATCTCCACCTTCCCCTTGTACCAGTTTTTCAGGAATATTTCACATAAATCTTTTATTGCCAGGCTGTCTCCAACAATACCGGTGTCTTTTATGAAGAGGTTCAAATCCCGGGGGAAGGCATAAGCTTTCTGATCAGAAACACAAATAAGAGGCTGATAATAATATGATTCAGGTACTCCACTATCTAACCAGGCAGCATGTTCATAAAAATCCATATTTTTGTTCTTTATAGTAGCTTCACCAATTTTTCTCATTTCAAAATAGGCTTCAGATTCTTTGGTAAATCGATATGATCTATCCTGAGATAGTTTTTTAACAACAGAGTCCCTTAAAGTTCCTGTGGGGACAAATCCTCCATCGATGAGATAGTATAGTTTTTCTTTTGACTCAGCATTATCACCTGCTAATAACATGACTGTAAAAATAAACAATAAACCGATGAATGTAAACTTTTTCATGATGTACTCCTTATAAAATTCAATCTGAACTTAATTACTAGTATCGTGTCAACTATCGAATAGTCACTAGTAGTAATTAATACTATAAAATATTCGTAAAAGTGGGAAAAAGTATACGCTATTTCAGACATGACTTATCACCAGGTAAAATTTATTCGTTTACTTGTGTGTAACATATTTATTTTTTGGAGAAAATTTCACCCTTAAATAGTCAAAATTAACTTTATTGTTATATTTTATAAAATTTTCATTCCCCAAAGGAAGGGTTCTCAATGATTGCGTCTTTTTATCGGAAACTTAAAATAAAAATAGCACTTCTGTTCAATCCGAAGAATATCAAAATAGCCGGGAGCTGTAAGTTTTGTGGTTACTGCTGCCAAAATCTTTATCTGTGTATTCATAACAGAACAGTAATGACTGAAAGTGAATTTGAAGAATTATCTGCAAGATTCACTTATCTGTCAATCTTCAGAATTAAAGAATCTACTCCCGATGGATTGGTATTCACTTGTACAAAACTGAAAGACAATAAATGCACCATTTATTCTGAAAGACCTTTTATATGCCGTTCATATCCTACAGTCAGAATGTTCAGTATGAATTCGAAACTTCACGAAAATTGCGGTTTCTATCTAACTGCAAAAATTCCTTTCAAAGAGATTCTGGACACTCTTAAAAAATAATCATAATTTGCCGGTGATATTTCTCAAAAAATGAATAATTGACCAATTAAGCCCGTAATCACTTTTGACATTCATTTTGAAACTATTGTTTCTGGGGAAAGGAGTTGTGATGTTTATAACAATGAAGAAGAAAGATTTTTTTAGCAGTTTTTTATCAAAAAATCATTGTTTAAGGACTTTCGGCATGATGTCGATCATGATCATCTTTATCACTTCATGTTCTTTCTCTGAAAATTTCTATGACACAGAAAGCACTTACAAAACAGTCGAAAGCGTAAAACACGAAAGCATATACTTTCGAAAAGATGATTACAGACTTCACTCGCTGTTGCTTATTCCTGAAACTCCTCTGAACAGATTTGTCATACTAATTCAAGGGAAAGGCGGAAATTCATCAGATTGGAGTAAATCTGCGATTTCACTTGTTGAAGAAGGTTACCATGTTTGGCTACCTGATTACCCCGGTCATGGATTATCAGAAGGAACCGCCAACCACTCAACAGTTTTGGATGCCGTTTCGCATATGATGGCAGAGATTCTGAAGTATCGGGAATATGAGAGTTTTCCCAAAGTAATCTGGACATTTTCTTTGGGTACAAATCTCGCAGTAAAATTGGCGAAGGAACACGAAAAAGAAATTGAAGGATTAATAATAGACGGCGGCTGTACTTCTTTTGAAGATGTAGCAGTATCCTTTTCGGAAGCAGGTAAATTTTGGGTAAAACTGGCAGTTAGTTCACCGTATCCTGCTAAAACCAACATCGGATATTTGAAAGATATCAAACTGTTGTCAATTCACAGTAAAGATGACAAAGTCATGCCTATCAGAATGGGCAGGGAACTCTACAATCTGGCAAATTGTGAGAAAACTTTTTGGGAAACCGACGGAGCTCATTGTGAAGCGATTAATCTTTATACTGAGTTTTATTTAAAACAGTTTGATAAGATTTTTTCAGACTAGAAATGCCTGAAATTACACTTACATCTTATCTGATAATTCTTCCCGCCATTTTTTTTGCAGGGTTAGTTGATGCCATAGCAGGTGGTGGCGGACTGATTTCTGTACCAGCCTATCTTGCTGCCGGTTTGCCCCCTCACTTTGTACTTGGTAACAACAAGTTTTCTTCCACTTTTGGGACTATGTTGACCACTGCCAGATATCTGAAACACGGTTTTATTGATTTAAAAGTTGCTTTGGCTAGTGCTTTTTGTGCACTTATTGGATCACATATCGGCACAAAAACAGTGCTTCTACTGAATCCTGACTTCTTAAATTACATATTGTTAATTCTGATTCCTGCAGTAACTGCAATTACTCTTCTAAAAAAGGATTTGGGTAAATACAACAACTCCCACGAAATAAAAAAAATCACAAAAATATTCTTAGCTGTTGTAACTGGTTTAGTCATTGGTTTTTACGATGGATTCTTTGGTCCCGGAACAGGAACTTTCCTGATTATAATTTTCGCTCTGATTCTGAAATATGATTTAGTCAGAGCAAATGGCAATACAAAAGTTGTAAATTTAGCATCCAATATATCCGCTATGATTACTTTTGTAATTCATGGAAAAGTCATTTACATGATTGCTATTCCCGCAGTAATTTGTGGAATTGTCGGGAATCTCATAGGCTCAAAGATGGTGGTAAAAAAAGGTTCTAATATCATTAAACCCTTGATGATAATAGTTCTATGCATATTATTTATTAAGATTGTTACAGATTTATTCTAAAGCAATTTATTAATCTGACTCTGCAACAGGTCAAGCGTTGTGTTTGATGAAAATTCCATGCAAACTATCATCGTGTTTTTATTTACTCAACTTCTTTGCTGGAATCCTCAATAAGCGGATCATTCAAGTCATTGGAGATCTGATTCACTTTTTTTTCAGAAATATTTTACAAAAATTGACATAAAACCCGACTGCCTAAATTTTGCTATCCTATAAATTTGGAGGAGATATTTTGAAAAAATTTAATCTGCCTGATATGCCAGATTCCTGTGGAATTGTTTATTTTAAGAAAGGTCTTCAGACCCTTTTCATAGACATTGCTTCCGACATAAGACGTTATATGGAAATAACAATCAGTAATGCAGATCACGACTCAATTCTGTCAGAACTGATTTCTTCAAGTGATTCACTGGACTGGAAAGCCACAGAGTCGATGTTTGCAGCCAATGCAGAAATGAAGATTTTTTTATCAAAAAATAATCCTGAATATCAACAACAGATTAAACTGAAGAAAGATTACTGTTACCTGGCAATTGATTACTTTACTGTACCATACCTAAAAACACGCAGTACAACAGAAGAGGATTTTCAGTACATTGGTCCTTTTAAAAGTCAATTTTTGATTCATGATATTATTCTGTCTTTCATGGAACTCTTTACTACTCCTGCTTGTGAGAATGAAGATTTTCCCTGTAATCTGTATAAAGAGAAAAAGTGTTCAGCTTACTGTCTTCAAGTGGATAAAACCAAGCTGTATAATGACATTTCTAGATTCTATCTCTCAGACTGTACAGATTTGCTTAAACCGATTATTACTAAAGTAGACGAATTAAATCATCATTTGAAATTTCAGGAAGCGTTGTATTACGACAACTATTTGAATGTAATAAAGAAATATTTGGATAAGCTTGATTTTTTTAAAACTGTAAAAACTCTTTGTGGAGAAATTGTCATTAGCAATAAAAAATATATTATAAAGAATGGTTTCTTAACTAAAATTATTGATGTAGATAATAATCAAATAATTGCCGAGTTCCAGGACGCCCATCCTGAATACAAAGAGAATGAGCTTCTGGCAATAGACAAAGCTAATCACGATGAATTGTGGCTAAATTATCAAATATTAAAAAATAAAAGAAATTAGGGAGAAAATATGGACTCAATTAAAGATCTCACAATTGTCAATAGACATTTCAGTGGTAAGGTCAGAGATATCTATGATCTTGGCGACACTTTGTTAATCGTAACTTCTGACAGAATATCTGCTTTTGATGTAGTTTTTCCGAATATAATTCCCGGTAAAGGAAAAATACTCAATCAGATTTCAGTTCATTTTTTCAAAGAAACCAGCAACATGATGGCTAATCATTTTATAACAGATGAAGTCAGTGAATATCCCACAGATTTGCACCAGTTCAGAGATGAACTTGAATATCGAAGTATGTTGGTAAAAAAAACCAGGGTTATCCCTTTCGAATGCATTGTAAGAGGATATATAACCGGTTCAGCCTGGAAAGAATACAAGAAGACTGGAATGGTTAACGGTATAAAACAACCCGAAAACATGCTGGAAAGTCAAAGATTTGCAGAATTTGTTTTCACCCCTTCCACAAAAGCAGAAGAAGGACATGATGAAAACATTTCTTATGAAGAAATGCTTACCAGAATCGATCCGTATATTGCAGAGGAAATTAAGAAAAAAAGTATAGAATTATACTCTTACGCACATAAGCTGCTGAATGAAAAAGGTATTATTCTGGCTGATACCAAGTTTGAATTCGGCACAATTAATTCAGATATTTATCTTATTGATGAAATGTTAACTCCCGATTCATCTCGCTTCTGGGATAAGGCAACTTACAAAATAGGAGATACTCCTCTGAGTTTTGACAAACAATATATCAGAGATTTCACTGAAAATAGTGGTTGGAATAAAAGACCGCCAGCTCCGGAACTACCTGATAATGTAATTAAGAAAACCTATGATAAATACTACGAAGCTTATCGTATCATTGTGGGTGAAGGAAACCTGAAGTTTTAGAAGGCTATAATGAAGACAATTGTAGTTGTAGATGACGAAATAGTAATCACCGAAAATATACGTGATGAATTGGCTAAATGCAATGAACTTAACGTAATTTGCTGCCAGTCGGGATACGAAGCACTAAATACTTTAATTAGTGAACATGTTGATCTGGTTATTACCGATATTGCGATGCCAGACATGAACGGATATCAACTTTATTCACGAATACAGGAACTTCATGAATCTCTGCCTGTTATAATGATGACAGGCTTTGGCTATGATCCTAACCACGCAGTAGTAAAAGCAAAAACCGATGGTCTGAGAGATGTGGTTTTCAAACCTTTCAATTATCCCCATTTGATCGAACTGATAAAAATCAGACTGAGAGAG
>JAQVBK010000158.1 GCA_028690365.1 Candidatus Cloacimonadota bacterium | reverse complement strand
AGAGTTAATGACGTATTGGAAAAAGATCCCGAATTTAAACCACCCACAACTTTGGAAAAACCCAAACTGTATTTGAATCAAGTTAAGGGAGATGTTGAGTTCGAGAATATCAGCTTTAGGTATGGTGATGAAGACTCTCCTTTGATTCTGAACAACCTTAATCTATCTGTAAAAGCCGGTATGCAGATTGCTCTGGTGGGTAAATCAGGCTGTGGAAAATCTACGTTGGTTAAGTTGCTGGCGGGTTTTATTATGCCTTCTGAGGGAACTATTCTGATTGATGGCAGAGAAATTTCCAATATTGATATTTATTCACTCAGACAGCAAATTGGCTGGGTTTTGCAATCACCGTTCATTTTTAATGGTACTGTTATTGAGAATATTGCTCTGGGAATGACAAATCCCAAGATGGATGACGTTATTCGTGCTGCAGATTTGGCTGCGGCTCATGAATTTATCGTAAAATTACCAGCCGGATACAAAACAAGAATTGGAGAAAGCGGATTACAACTTTCCGGAGGACAAAAGCAGAGAGTCTGTATTGCCAGAGCACTGTATAACAATCCTAAAATCTTGATTTTTGATGAAGCTACCAGTGCACTGGATGTTGCCAGTGAAAAGAGAATTCAGGAGAATCTTAATAAAATACTGGTGGGAAGGACAGCATTCATTATTGCCCACAGACTTTCTACGGTCAGGCAGTGTAATCTTATTTGTTATATGGGAGATGGAGTCATATTAGAGCAGGGCACTCATGATGAACTAGTTAAGAAAAAAGGACTATATTACGGTATGGTAACCGAGCAGGTGGGTCATGATTAAATTCTTCAAAATAGCTATACCATCTTTTGTCATCCTGTGCATAGCAGGGTTATTTGTTTTCAAAACCATTTATAAAAAAGAGATGAGAGTTGATTCTTTGACATTTTATATGGAGGATATGTTTCCTTTCCAATACTCTGTCAATGGTGAAATGAAGGGAGTTTGCCATGAGATTGTCATGGAGTTATGCAGAAGACTCGGATTTAAACCGGTAATCTATATTTATGAATGGGAGAAAGCTCATGCCAAGGCATTATCAGATGAAGGTTCATGTTTGTTTTCCGCAGCGAGAATTCCTTCCAGAGAAGAAAAATTCTGGTGGGTGGGACCAATAATAGATTATGACATTGCCGTCTACAAACTAAAAAAGCGAAGTGACATAAAAATTAAATTAGTTGATGATTTGAACAAATATAAACTTTTATTGAAAGGAGATCTTTTTTACGACACGATAGTTTTAAAGCAAAAAGGTGTGAAAAATTTTGAAAAAATTGAAGATTCAATTAATGATAAATCTCTATTTGCCCTGAATGAACTTTTTTCTGAGAGTACAGATTTGATTGCTTTATCACAACTTCAGGCTGAAGCAATGTGTGATTATGCCGGATACAACTATTCTGATCTTGAAATAGTCTATGAACATCAAGATCTGAACACTTCACTATATCTTGTCTTGAATAAAGAAATAGAAGAAAAAATCGCTGAAAAATACTGCGAAGCTTTTGAAGAAATGGCAAGTGATGGAACATTAAGGGAGATTCATAAAAAGTATGAAATCAGAAACTGAATTAAGAAAATACACCGTCTCTGAAGAAAATGGGCAAGAACTCTTGGTTAAGTATAGAGTTCTCACAAAACTTGCCAAACATGAGGTAAAACAATCCGCTAATACTTCTCTCTTTATTCGATACAGAGTTCTTATTGGATCACTTTTTCTGTTTATTCTGATTTTCGTGGCTTCACAACTTATTGTCAGTAGATATCTCAAGACAATTCAGAAGAGGAATGCATCCATTTACGAACTGGAAAAACAGGTGAAAGCGTGTAGTGAATTGTTGGACTACGGCAGAGTTCAGGAACTTTTATCAAAGATTAACGATTCAATACTGTTAGCAAACAGACTTTTTATCGAATATGGCAGCGATGAGAGAATTAACAGGCAATGGGCAAAACTGATAGTTACAAAGTTTTATGCTCAGACTGTCAGATATCTTCATGATGAATCAGGTTCTGTTAAGAAACCTTCTCTCCCGAGTTTGTATACGTATGACAGAATAAATGCAACTTATCCTGAGTATTCAGACATATTATCGATGATTCATTTTTTCACGGTGTTGACTGAGTTGCAGAAAGATTTCACTGATAATCCCTATAACGAAAAAAAGGTTCTCCCTGATTCAGAATTGAAAAGAGCAAAAATAATACTGGAAATGCTCAAAAAAGATCTCTTAAAAAATGCTACTACAATAAAGGTAGATTTCAACCAATTTTATTCATTTCTAAAACTAAATTTGGACAGTTACGAAAATGACCTGGAAATCTGGGACTTCTTCTGGCATAACTATATTAACAGCTATTTCATCAATGCAGATAAGAGAACTAAAACAATAAATGAGCTTAAGACGCTTTTTCCCAATTTAGAAATTCTGAGGGATACTGATGAACTGAAAACATTATCAATTGCATACTGGAGTGGATCATATTTTTCTTCAGATTTCTGGGACAAACTCAAAAATCTTCTGACAGGGAAAAGGATATCAGTAAAATTGATTAAGTATGACAACATGAAAGATTTGATGAGTGGTTGGTTTGAACAAGCATTCGACATCTGTATCGTAGACCCTTATTTTGCTTATGATTTCTTGTCATCTTCTTCATATTCAGGGATAGCTTTTTTCGATCAGAAGCAGATGAGTAATTCAGATTTTTCCCTTATTACATACATGAATACAAGTGAAATGAAAGAGAAAGCAGAATTAAGTCTTCTCTTGAATCCTGAGAGAGACTTCGAAGAAATAAAGAATATTTACAATCTATCAGAATCAGAGAACCCAAATTACTCTTTTCTAAAAGGGAAAATAAAGGATATAGATTTTGAAGCAATTCCTGAAAAAATGTTGAAAAAAATTCAAAACAAAAATAACGACTTCACCATAATGAGAACGGCAGCTTTCCGATCCTCAAAAAATAACGAATTAAATGCAATTCCAATTATTGATAAAACTGAAGACTATATTGTATTCAGCTCTCTTCTGTTATCTGATAAAAAGCAAGAAAAAATTAAATCAGTTCTTTTGGAATCTGAGTTGGCATTTGAACCGTTTTCGTATCTGCAGTTGGAAAATTATTATGCAAAGTATCAACCTTCACCTCTTAGTTATTCAGACAGAATATTTATTAACTCAGATTTAGATTCTGACGAGAAAGAGAAACTCTTGTATTTAATCCTTGTGTGTGGACTGACTCCCGTTTTTGAAGAATCCGATTCTTATTTCGATCCACTTCTGAAGATTGAAGCAAATCTTATTAAAGTAAGAGAAGATGCAGAGAATCAACCTCTTTATTTGGAATTTACTGTAAAAGAAAAGAACAACATTTCAGTTTACAGAACCGATATTTTCAGGAATGATGATCCAGATATCCTCGAAAAAACACTCAGTACACTTTCAGAGATTGGAATGTATGGAACTGTTATTGAGGCAGATCCCGGAAAGGTTATTGCAAGAATGTCTGCAATTGAAAATATTCAGGAAAAGACTTTGGTAGAGTTTTTCAGAATTGACTACAGCTTTGATTATAATGATTCAATCAGGATACATGAAAACGTAATTAAAACGGGAGAGGGTTTAGTTGTAGCAGTCTATAAAAATCTCTTTGTCGCTAAAAGAACTTCATCCGACACCAATGTTTCCAGGTTTAATCTGGTCAGGATAAAAAAATGAAGATCAGATACTGTTTAATAATGGTTTTTCTGATAACCGGCTGTGAATTTCTATTCTCAGAGAATAGTTTGATCGATGAGATTGTTGAGAGATTTGAAAGTGTTTACAATCAATCAAATCCAGTTATATTCAGCGATACAATTGTCTCACTGGATAGTCTGAGACTAAAGAATCATAATGATTTCAACCACAAACTTTTGATTAATGAAAAAAATATTCTGAAAGCGATGCAGGCCAAAATCAAATTTGGTTCAATTCCCCGACTAAATATTGGATTCGGTTATAATAGTTATCAGTCATTTGAGAGATATGCATCGATATATTCTCATATACCCACTGCCTGGGACAATGATAACCCCCAACAAATTGATATTAATCTGCCTAATGGCGGACACGGCTTGATCTGGGTGCCACAACCAACTGAATATAATTGGCAGTATGTTCCGGTTCATGCTTCCTATGATAACAAGGTTGCAAATACCTACGGAATTGCGGGGTTCAACTATTCCTTTCTCAATGGTGTAAACATAAATTTCCTGAATGTGAAGTCTTCCTACAAATTGTCTCCTGAAGACTATGGATTTCCCTGGAGTACAGTTGTTTCTAATACAATAAATATTCCTCTTCTTCAATTGCTTGGTCTTTATTTTTCTGATTCAGAAGCCAATCTGAAATCATTGGATTCAGAGGTGGATTCAAAGGAAATTCAAATTCGCAGCGAACAGAAATACTTCAGCTTGAAAGAGAAAACAGATATTCTGAATACTTGTCTGCAATGGTATGAACTGAAAAAGCTGCAAAAACAAATTCAATTGTCCAGGAAGCAGTATGAAAATTTACGGCACCTCTCTGAGCTGCAAAAAGTGAACGCTTATGAATTGTTCAATCTTGATCAGGAGATAAAAGCCCTTGTTGACAGGAAAGATTTTCTCATAAATCAGCTGATCGTAAATTCCAGTCAATTCTCGGAAGAAGCTGAGAAGATATTGATCCTTCCTGATTCGATTATGACAGAGTCTATAACTAAGAAATTAGAAAGAAAAATTTCAGAACACCTTGAAACTGAAAATTTTGAAGAAATTGTCAAAAATTCACTTCAGATAAAAATTCTTGAGAATCAGATTACTCAAGCAGAAATCAATCTGAAGCAAAGTTCAAAAAATTCAGCTATTGATTTGGATTTGCAGATTGGAGTTGATATGTTTCAGAGCGATAATCTGGGTTACAAATCAATCTGGAAATCTATTGAGGAGTCTGTTTCAAACCCCGATGGATACAATCTAACAGGAAATCTGTATCTTTCAATACCACTGAATTTCTTTTCACCTAAGATTGGTTATTCTGCAAATAAAGAAAATTTAGAGAGTAAAAAAAATCTGAGAAATCAATTCATTTATGAACAAAAACGTAATCTGGAAGAGATGCATTTTGCAGTAATCAGGAACCACAATGAGGTGGTTTCGCAAATCAGAAATTATGATCTAAGCCGATTGAAAAGAGAGAATTTCTCGGATATGCTGCAAAAAAGCAGAATAAGCGAAACTGATTATTTATATTATGAGAAAGGATTATTATCTTCAGAAATAACGTTGTTCAATGCCAGAATAAATTACATAATTTCTATGTTGAGTTTTCTGAATACATTAGAGGCGGAATGATGTTTTTTTTAATTTCTGACGGGAAGAACAGACAATCGGATATTCTACTGGAGAGACTGAATCATCATCAGGTAAGTTGCCAATATATAGATTTATCCGAGGATAATCACATTTCCGTCTACTCAGACGGTGAGATAAAATACAATGATTTTGAATTTACGGAAAACGATTTTATTTTCTGGCACAATCTAGATTATTATTTTCCCTTCATTCCAGCAGAGAAGAAATATGATCTCCAATTCGATTATCATTATCTGACTACAGAACAAAAAACTTCTCACAATCTGAGCTTTATAACCGCAGTCTCCAGAAAATTCGAAACAAATTGTGATTTTATGAATAAAATTACCCTGAGAAATCGTTTTCAAATGTTGAATTTTCTTAAACAGAACCTGATTGATTCACCAGAGTTTATCTTAACTAACCATTTCAGTGATAACTTGAAGAATCTGAAAAAAATAAACAATCAGAATATTTGGAGTTACCCTGAATTCAAAGCTCCACTGCGAACGATAATTTATAATGATATACCGCATTTATTTAGTAAAACAGCCAGTTCATCAATCATTATGTACGATAATATTGAAGGGATTTTCTTTAGATCATTTTTCTACCGAACAAAACATCTTTTAACTTCTACCGGTAAGCAGCCGACTTTTAAAAATGGTAAAATTGATATGGGCTGCTTCAATTATTTTACAGAAGAACCTCTTCTGACGGAAGCCGTAAATAGAATAAGGGCTAGTTTTAAAACTAACTTCTTGGAGATTTACGGAGTAATAACTTCAAAAGAGGATTTTTTTGTTTATGGTTTCGACTTGTGTCCTGATTTCTCCAATTTGGGTTATGAGGGGGCAAAGTTGCTGACTGATTTGTTATTATCAGAGATAGGAGTAATCAGCTGCGAAAATATTGAATTGATAAATCATGAGAAAATCGACAATATAGCATTAGACAAGATGCTGGAAGTATTGTTTGGGTAAAACCATGAATAAAAAAATTGCACTAATCATCTGTATTCTTCTGACTTTATCTGTTGTTTTATCAGCAGTTCCCAATCTGATTGTGATGAGTGGTGTAAATTTCTCCAATCAAAAACTGGAGTATCTTAAAACAGAAGATATTTTCCATGAGGAGTTTGATTACAAAGTCGGAACACTATTGAATATCAACTTAGAATACGGAAGTAGCGATTATATTAAAATTCTGTTTGGGGCAAGATATTCAGAAGCCGGAATGAAAAGAACACTTTACACTACAGAAAATACAGAAATCGGTTCACAAAAGATAACTACCAGTAATTCATTAAACTGCCTTGAGTTCCCAGTTATTATTAAAATAAATTTATTGAAGACCCGTATAAAACCTTTTGTTGCCAGCGGACTGTATTATCGTTTTATTCTGGACTACAATCAATTTACGGAAATAAATACAATTAATGTCAGATCAGAAAACTATGAATGGGAATTTAGCAGAATGAAGGATTCTCTGGGCTGGGAGTTAGTGCTGGGGTTATCCGTAAACATCGAGAAATATAGATTGATTATGCAATATTCGAAAAAATCTGATATCTCTTATCCCTATAATGTCGATGGATTAAGAATGAAATCTTATGCTCATGAGTTTTCTATAGGGGTATCAATTCCTCTGCAGTTAGGAAATCAGGAAATTAAGAGGTGAGGAATTTGGCAAAAAACGTCTCGGAAAATCAACAGAACTTTATGTTCTAAGAAGTTAACTACTCTGAAAAGGGGTTAATATGGCAAAGATAATATTAAGAGATTTGGAAACGGCACAATTAATGTCGCAGGAAGAAATGAAGGCTGTCTTTGGCGGTTCAGGAGAAAAATTTGGCAACAAGACAGGCGGTAACATTTCCAATACCGGCAATATTACTGGCGGAGCCGGAGGAACATCAACTGGTATAGGGAGCGGTGGCTATTCATTTGGAGGCTCATCTTACAGCAATAATTCTGGATTCTCTAACTCATTTGGTGGGTTTGGATTCAATCAGAATCAGGGTGGAGATAGTCAGGGTGGAAGTACTTCATCGACTTCGAGCGGAGGGAATGCTGGTTCATCGGGAATTGGTGCACAAGGTGGTTTTGGTGGTATGGCAGGTGGCAACATTGGTTCAGGAAATGTTTCTGACAACATAACAAACAACATAACTATTCCGGTTACAATTAAACTCTAAACGGG
>JAQVBK010000157.1 GCA_028690365.1 Candidatus Cloacimonadota bacterium | reverse complement strand
TCTGGATTGGAATTTCTCTTCGTCTTTCTGCTTGATAGTATCGCTTTTATCGTAAGTGTGCTTCCCTTTTGCCAACGCTATAATCACTTTTACAAGTCCTTTCTCATTGATGTAGATTTCCCGGGGAACAATGGTCATTCCCTTTTCATCAACTTTCCTACTGAGTTTTTTAATTTCCCATTTGTGAAGCAGCAGTTTTCTTTTCCTTTCAGCAACATGATTAAAATAGCTTGCTTTCTCGTACGGGCTTATGTGTAAATTAAAGAGCCACATCTCGTTTGATACTATTTTGGCAAAGCTGTCTTTAAAACTTAGTTTTCCTTCTCTTATTGACTTGATTTCACTTCCGGTTAGAGCAATTCCCGCTTCAATTGACTGCTCAAAATAGTAATTGAAATCTGCTTTTTTATTTACAAACTTTTTCATGATACCTCTGGAATATTTATGCTTTTGTGTTAACTCTCAAAATATTGAAGAGCATCATTTCAATCAGCACAGTTTCTTTGATACTTGATGTTTTAATTTCACAATCTGCATTCAGTAAAAATGAGAAAATTTTTCTGATTTCTTTCAATCTGTAATTTTTGGCGTATCTGATATAATTATTTCTGAACATCCTGTGAATTGCCGGGAGATATTGCTCAGAGATTGTGTTCTCACTGTAATTCTTCTCTAAAAGAATCCGAATCTTCCATAAAATCAGGAAAAACCGGGTAAGCATCACAATTATAAAAACACCACTCTCATCATTAGATAAGATGTTGCCTGCAATCTGAAGTGTTTTTTGGACATTTCTTTCTCCCAGGGAATTCTGCAGTTCAAAAATCGTATTAATTCTTGATTGTCCAACACATTCTATTACATCTTCAGAACTAATTGTTCTATTTTGACTGGCAAAAATTGCCAATTTTTCTAGTTCATTAGCAGCAATCATGTAATCAAGTTCAATCAATTCAGCAAAAATACTGATTGCTGAAGAATCAATCCTGAGGTTATTCTCCCTTGCTTGATTCCTGATCCAGGTTGCCATATCAGAAGAATTGTAAGGTTTACGGCAATTTGTCCAGATTGAGTGATTTTGTATCTTCTTAACAGCTTTAGTCGTCTCTGTTTTTTCACTGATTATTACCAATACGCTGGAAAGATTGAATCTATCATAATAATCTGCTAATCTATTTTTTGATTTAAGATCATATTTTTCAAAGTCCCTAATCATTATTAATCTTTTACTGGCAAAGAAAGGTGGTTGATCAAGCTCTTCAATCAAACCGGTCATACTTATCTCATCAGCATAACATGATACAAAATCATAGTCTCTGCTTTCAGAATTGGTATACTTTTTTATAATCTGTCTCAAGATTATGTCTTTTTGGTAATTATCTTCACCAAAGATGAAATAACTGTTAGCTGAATCTGTTTTCAGAAATTTAGGAAATTCGTTAAAATTGATCTGTTTACTCTTGCTTTTCATATCAATTCAAAATTAGGCAAACTGAAGTAATGATTACCAAACTCCAGCAGTAATAGGCAAAAATTCTCAATTTTCTCTTTTTAATCAAATTAATCAGCAGAGAAATAACAAGGTAACCGGCAACGAAGCTTGCCAATCCTCCCACCAGATAAACTATTGTTTCGTCAGACTTGATTGCAGAAAATTTATCAAAGGAAATGAGATTTGCCCCCAGTATCGCCGGTATGGAAAGCAAGAAAGAAAATTTGGCTGCATCAGTCCTCTTTATTCCTGAAAAGAGAGAAATTGAAATTGTCGTGCCCGATCTGGATAAACCCGGCAAGATTGCCATTGCCTGTCCAGCTCCAATGAGGAAAGATCTCAGCAGCCCCATCTCAGATGCGTCAATTTGAGATTTTGATTGTCTATCGGAGAAAAACACAATTGTCCCGGTGATGGCTAACATAGCAATAACCAAATAAATGTTATAGAAGATTTGCTCGAAAAATGATTGAAGAGGCATAGCAATAATTGCAGTTGTAAATGTAGAAATCACTAAATAAAGAGCAATCTTTCGATTCGAAACATCGTTTTCATTCCTGGATTTTATTTTCCACAAAGAATTTAGTATTTCAAAAATATCTTTACGAAAGAACAATAATACCGATAGCAAGGTTCCGAAGTGAAGAAAAACTTCAAAACTCATATTCTCGCTATGGTTGAATTTCAATATTTTTTGCGCCAAAACAAGATGACCAGAACTGCTTATGGGCAGGAATTCTGATAGACCTTGAATAATTCCCAAAATTATCGATTTAAATATTTCCATGGCGTATCCTAAATAATGTCAGGAAGTTCACTTTCAAAGAGTGCAGAAACAGGTACAATTTCATAGCCAATGGCCTGCACCTTTTCCATAAACAATATTAGATGATTTAACTTCTCACGGGTACAATGGGTTATCACCAAAACCTGATCACTGTTTTCTTTCATCTTTTTCAGATCCTGAATATATTTATTGAGAGTTTTCTCAGTTATATCCGGTGTGTCAATAAAGAGATCCCTTTTGAATGAAGGTATCAACATCTGTTGTGCAACCTTGTAAGCAACTGAAGAAGAAGATGTGAAACTATCGACAAAGTAAAGATTGTGTTTACCCACTACTTTCAAGACGGCTTTCATCACTCGTTCATCGGAAGTGGCAAGACTACCCATATGATTATTCATACCAACACACAAGGGAAGACTTTTTATAAAACCTTCTACCCGGCGTTCAATCTCTGAGTCGGACTGATGTACAAAAATGGCGTTCTTTCCCGGATCAGATTTGGGGTAACTCAGCGGTTCCATTGGCAGATGAACTATAGTTTCATGACCGAAAGCCACTGCCTTTTCCATAACATCTTTCGAATGGCGAAGCTCCGGTATTATCGCAAAAGTAACGGCAGGATCAAGAGCACAGTATTTATCCAGCAATTCGCCGCTATATACTCCAAAATCATCTACTACAATCGCTATTTTAGGTGATTCTTCCTCGTAACGGTCTTTGGTGTCGTAGTATATTTCTACATAAACTTTTTGATTTGCTGCTGAGTCGGAGAAAATAATAGTTTGTGATTGCTGATTTGCAGCTTCATTACCTTCAATAAGTTCTCCACCAATAAGTTGCACCTGTCCTGTGATAATCATGTTGGCATAATTCAAATCTACCTGTTTTTTATTCAATGCGATGTAATAATAAACCCCATCATCTTTTACTTTTGCAGTTACAAGATTATCAGGTACACCAAGCATTTTTGCAGCTCTTGCCACAGCGTCAGTAACTCGTTCAACAGGTTTTTCTGTTACTTCTTCAACCGGTTTTTCGTCAATTATTGCAATTGGTGGTATTTTATCTTTCTTTCTAAAAGTCAGCAAAACAATAGCAGTTATCAGGATAATAGCTAAAATACTGAGCAACATTATTTTATTGGGAGAAACATTTTTCTTTTTTTTACTTCTTTTAGTACTTCTGGTTGAGCTGGTTTTCTTTGGCATCAAGACTCCATTTTTTACAAATCTAATCTATCAATGAATCTGGAAAGTTCTTTCAATTGCTTAAGGTATTCCTTAAAGAATAAACTCAGATCAAAATCATTTTTGTTCGCGGTTCCAAGAAAAATACTGTTCGCCTGATGAAATGAATTAATGGAAAATTCAGTGTGTTTGTCAGCTAAATCAATTATGTCTGAAATATTTTTCGGAATTGGTTGATCCAGCAGAAAAAGTAATCCTTTTAACACAGGGATAAATGAACTGAAAGAAATTTTGATTAAATTTATCAATTCTTTCTTTTGGGAGAAATTCTCCAGAAAAGCAGTTCTTATAAGCAGGATTTTTCCTTTTAATTCTCTCTCAGCCTGCAGCCTGACATCGTTCTTTTTGAAATTCAGTGCAGAAAAAACATTATCACTATCGTTCATAATTTCATAGTCAGTCGACATATTCAAAAATTCCAATGGAAAGCTGTCCAAGGACTCCAAAATATAGTTTTTATCAAAAATGAAAGGTGTAGGAAGTTTGCTATTGAGTTTTTTTATCAGGATTGAAATTTCTTCAACTTTATCCAAAGAATCATCTTTTAGAACTACAGCCAGTTTACCCTGTTCTGAAACATTTATGTCATATAAAATAGCACAGAGAATATTATCTCCTTGAGATTCCTGTAGTTTCTTGAAAAATTTTTCCCACATCTCTCTGTAATTAGCCTGCATACCCACTCCCTGATCACGCATATTTTTTTGTATAAGTCTGCGCAATGTTTTTTGCCATTGTCCTGATTCTTCCGATATATGCCGCTCTTTCAGTTACACTGATAACTCCTCTGGAATCAAGCAGATTAAATGTATGTGAAGATTTCAACAAGTAGTCATAAGCGGGATATACAAGATTTTTTTCAGTTAAAACGGATGACATTTTTTCATAATGGTTAAAATGATCAAACAACATATCAGTTTCGGCATGGTTGAAATTAAAATCAGAGTATTCTACTTCCTTATCAAAGAAGATCTCGCCATATTTGGTTTTTTCATTCCATTGCAGGTTTCTGAAATTATCAACATCCAATATATACATCGCCAGTCTTTCCAAACCATAGGTAAGTTCAACTGGAATCGGGAAGAGATCTAGTCCACCCACCTGCTGAAAATAAGTAAACTGAGATATTTCCATTCCGTCTAACCAGACTTCCCAGCCTAAACCCCAAGCTCCCAATGTCGGTGACTCCCAATCATCTTCGACAAAGCGGATATCATGTTTTTCTGTTTCAATTCCGATTGCCTTCAAGCTCTCCAGATACATATCCTGAATGTTCTCGGGCGAAGGCTTTATTATTACCTGAAATTGGTAATAGTGCTGTAGTCGGTTCGGGTTTTCTCCGTATCTGCCGTCTTTGGGACGACGACAAGGCTGAACATAAGCAACTGAAGAAGTTTTTCTACCAAGTGCTCCAAAAAATGTGGCAGGATGAAAAGTTCCAGCACCCATTTCTATATCATAAGGTTGGATGATATTACAGCCATTATCAGCCCAAAATTTCTGCAATCTGAAGATAATTTCCTGAAACGTCATTATTCCTTCCTCAAGAAAACTTTGGAACTGATTCCGGTACTATCAATTCAGCTTCGGTAGATTTCACTACGTCTTCAACGGTAGTCCAGTAAGCAACTTCTTTGAGAATCAAGCCTTGAGGTGTTACCTCAATTACAGCCATATCTGTAACAATTAGATTTACTTTGCTGGCAGCCGTGAGGGGAAGATTACATTTTTTCATAATCTTGGATGAACCGTATTTATCTGTATGTTCCATGGCAATGACAACTTTCTTTGCTCCGGTAACCAAATCCATAGCTCCACCCATTCCGGGAACCAGTTTGCCCGGAATCATCCAGTTGGCAAGGTTACCTTCCTGATCAACCTGAAGCGCTCCAAGAACAGTCATGTCCAAATGTCTGCCACGGATAATTGCAAAACTCAAACTGGAATCAAAATAAGATGCGCCCGGAATCGCTGTGATGAATCCACCACCGGCATTGATCATATCCTGGTCCTCCTGACCCTTTTCCGGCACAGGTCCAACACCCATAATTCCATTTTCGCTCTGGAAAAAAACGGATATTCCTTCGGGAATATGATTGGCAACTTCAGTCGGTAAACCTATTCCAAGATTTACAAAATCACCATTTCTCAATTCAGCCGCAATTCTTTTACCAATAAGTCTTTTCTTTTCTTCTCTGTCTAACATAACTCCTCCATTATTTATTCATGGAATCAATCAATTTTTTTATAATATTTCTGGATTTCATTCCCTCAGCTTCCGCTGCAAAAGAAATAAGAACTCTGTGCTGCAGAACTATTTCTGCTACTTGTCTGACATCTTCTTCAGAGGGAGTCAGCCTATTTTCCAAAGCAGCTCTCGTTTTAGCGGCAATTACCAGATATTGAGAAGCACGTGGTCCGGCTCCCCAATTAACAAAGCGTTTAATGAATTCAGGAGCATTTTCTTCTTTGGGACGAGTAGCTCTTACCAAATTTACTGCATACTTCATGACATGCTCACTGACAGGAATCATTCGAATAGCCTCCTGCATTCTAACAATTGTCTCGGCATCCAGAACAGAAATAATCTCCTGAGGCGCTTTACCGGTAGTCGCTTTAACAATCTCAAGTTCTTCGCTATATGATGGATAATCTATGTTTATGTTGAACATAAACCTATCCAGTTGTGCTTCCGGAAGTGGATAAGTACCTTCCTGTTCAATGGGATTCTGAGTTGCAAGAACAAAAAAGGGTCTTTCCAGAATAAACGTTTCATTGCCGGCAGTAACCTGATATTCCTGCATTGCCTGTAAGAGAGCAGATTGCGTTTTAGGAGGTGTTCTATTTATCTCGTCTGCCAGAACTATATTTGCAAAAATCGGACCTTTGATATACTGAAAATATCTTTTCCCGTCTTTTTTATCTTCAGCAAGAATGTCTGTTCCGGTGATATCGGATGGCATCAGATCCGGAGTAAACTGAATTCGGTTAAATTTCAGATTCAGAGCTCTGGCAATTGTAGAAATCAGAAGTGTTTTGGCAAGTCCGGGCACACCTTCAAGCAGGACATTGCCATTGGCAAAAAGAGCAATCAAAAAATTTCTCACCACATCCTTCTGCCCTACAATAACTTTACTGATTTCGTGTTCTATTTTTTCTCTTGCTGAAGCAAGTTGTTCTAAGATTTCCAACTCTTTACTATTACTCATTTAATCTCCTGTCTGTTTTCTAGGTTCAGTGTCTCACGCTTTTGGAAGTTTGAGCATTTATCAACCCTGAAGACCCTAAGTTGTTGCAATTTCAAATAAAAATTACTGTTAGAACCGATTCATTAAGATGCGGTTTTTGGTCAATAGTTAAATAAAAACATCAGAAAAAAATACAGTTTGCTGGATTACTAAAATCATTCAGATGAATAGATAATTAGTTAATCTTAACAGCAGGTTTGCTTTCTCGTTTTATTCTAAAAAAATAGACCTTGTTCCTATTTTCAACATAATCAAAAGGTTAAGCAAAGAATTTGACAAAACTAACGCCTCAAAAAGTTTGTCTGCAAAAGTATTGTACAGTTTAATATGGAGAATGGATGAATCTAAGTACCGTAGTAATTATTGGCAGACCCAATGTTGGTAAGTCAACCCTCTTTAACAGAATTGCAAAAAAGCGCAGTGCAATTGTAGATTTTGTTGAAGGTGTAACCAGAGATAGAAAATATGAAGAAGTTGAGTGGAGTGGAACAAGTTTCATACTCACCGATACCGGTGGAATAATCACGGATTCTGAACATGCAATTGATAAAGAAGTCAGAAAACATGCAGAAATTGCAATTTCAGAAGGAGAACTGATAATTTTTCTGGTAGATACAAAAGTTGGAACTACCGATGTTGATATGGAAATCGCAAATTTTCTAAGACCTTATCATGACAGAGTTCTCCTGGTGGCAAATAAAACTGACAACGAAAAAGATCAGCTCGAAGTCTATGATTTCATGAGTCTCGGATATGGAGAAGCTTTCCCAATTGCTGCGGTTAATGGAAGAAATATCGGGAATCTGCTTGATATTATAATCAACCGAATTACTCCACTAGAGTATCAGTTTATCGATGATGATTCGATTAAAGTAAGTTTTGTCGGCAAACCAAAT